>NZ_JBHWDU010000026.1:0-95231 GCF_042734825.1 Kitasatospora sp. NPDC059648
GGTTGGTTGTCGGTGGATCCGGCGGGCCGGCCTGCGGCGGGCTGGGCGGGTGGGCTCCTGGGAGGACTTCCGCCCCGACTCCGCCGCCTTCGCCAAGGCCCTGCAGGGCTCGGACACCGGCTGGAAGGGCGAGAAGTGGTTCGACATCCGCAAGCTCGACCAGCTGAAGCCCCTGATGGCGTCCCGCTTCGACATGTGCAAGAGCAAGGGCTTCGACGCCATCGAGCCGGACACCATCGAGGCCTACAACCAGAACAGCGGCTTCCCGCTGACACCTGACGACCAGCTCGCCTACAACCGCATGCTGGCGAAGCTCGCGCACGACCGCGGCATGGCCATCGGCCTGAAGAACGACCTGGACCAGATCCCCGCGCTGCTGCCGGACTTCGACTTCGCGGTCAACGAGGAGTGCTCGCAGTTCGACGAGTGCGACCGGGTCTCGCCCTTCATCAAGGCGGGCAAGGCGGTCTTCCACGTCGAGTACAAGCTCGACGCGGACCAGTTCTGCGCCAAGACCAAGGCGCTGGGCTTCAGTTCGATGCAGAAGAAGCTCGACCTCAACGCCTGGCGCAAGCCCTGCTGAGGACGGGCTCCACCGTCGCGCGGGTGGCTCGGACCGGAGCCACCCGCGCGAGGGTCACTTGACCGCCAGCCAGACGACGGCGCCCAGGACGACCAGGGCGACGACGGCGACCAGCGCGATCACGCCGGTGCGACTGCCGCTCTTGCTGCTGCCGTAGGTGGAGACGGAACCCGGTGCCTGACGCGCCGGGCTCTCGTCGACGAACGCCCGGAACATCTGGGTGCTACCGGCGGGGTCGTAGTCGTTGTCAGCCATGGCACGGACTCTAACGAATCCGCCCACCTCAGGCACACCCCGGACCCCTCCCCCGGCCCACGGACCACCCGGGCGTGCGACGGCGGTACGACGGGATCGTGAAATCCCCGTGACCGACGGAATGCGCTGCCGCGCAGGCGGGTTGACTGCGGTCATGACCACCGGAAACCCCAGCCGGGTCCGCCTCGGCACCTCCGACCTGTCCGTCCACCCGCTCTCCCTCGGCGGCAACGTCTTCGGCTGGACCGCGGACGAACAGCAGTCCTTCGCCGTGCTCGACGCCTACGCGGCGGCCGGCGGCAACTTCGTCGACACCGCCGACTTCTACTCCGCCTGGGCCCCCGGCAACACCGGCGGCGAGTCCGAGACGGTCATCGGCGACTGGCTGCGCAGCCGCGGCAACCGCGGCGACATCGTGATCGCCACCAAGGTCGGTCTGCACCCCGAGGCGAGCGGCCTGGGCGCGGCCACCATCAAGGCCGCCGCCGAGGCCTCGCTGCGCCGCCTGGGCGTGGACCACATCGACCTGTACTACACCCACCGGGACGACGACACCCCGGTCGAGGAGTTCGTGACCGCCTTGGACGAGCTGGTCCGCGCGGGCAAGGTCCGGGCGGTCGCCGCCTCCAACATCTCCGCCGAGCGGCTCGCCGAGGCACTGGCCTTCGCCGAGCGCGAGGGCCTGGCCAAGTACGTCGCGGTCCAGCCGCACTACAACCTGGTGTCCCGCGGCACCTTCGAGGGCCCGCTGGCCGAGGTGGTCGCCGAGCACGGCCTCGCCACCGTGCCGTACTACGCGCTAGCCTCCGGCTTCCTGACCGGCAAGTACCGCCCGGGCGGCACCGGCGTCGAGAGCGCCCGCGCCGAGGGCGCCGCCCGCTACCTGGCCGAACCGCGCGGACCCAGGGTCCTGGACGCGCTGGACTCGGTCGCCGCCGACCACGGCGTCGAGCCCGCGAGCGTCGCCCTGGCCTGGCTCACCGCCCGCCCCACGGTCGCCGCCCCGATCGCCAGCGCCCGCACCGTCGACCAGCTGCCCCCGCTGCTCGCCGGCGCGGCGCTGAAGCTCACCCCGGAGCAGACCGCGCTGCTGGACGAGGCCTCCGCCTGAGCGCACGACCGGGCCCCCGACAGCACACCGCTGTCGGGGGCCCGGCGTGCTCCGCGGCTACGGCCGCCCGAAGTGGGTCGGGTAGTGGCCCGGGCTGAGCGTCGATATCCGTACGGTCCTGCCCGGCCGCGGCGCCTCCACGAACGTGCCGCCGCCCAGGTACATCCCCACGTGGTGGATTCCCGAGGCCCGGCCGCTGTCCGACCAGAACACCAGGTCACCGCGGCGCAGCTGCCCCGCGCTGATCGGCGTGGTCGCCGCGTACTGGTCGTCGGCCACCCTCGGCAGGCTGATCCCGCTGCGCCGGTAGGCCTGCTGGACCAGCCCGGAGCAGTCGTAGCCGGACGGGCCGTCGCCGCCCCAGACGTACGGCTTGCCCAGCTGGGCGAGCGCGTAGTCGACGGCCGCCTCCGTGCTCCGGGAGGACGCCGTGCCGCCCGAGGACGACCCGTGGTCCGGCCGCTCGGCGGCCTGGTCGGAGCCTCCGCCGGACCGGCCGGTGCGGCTGAGGTAGACGTCGTAGTGGCTGGTCCAGCGCCACTCACCGGCGCCGTTCTCGAACCAGTACTTCGAACCGTCCCAGCCCTGGCGCAGGCCCCAGGAGGAGGCCGAGCCGTTCGACACCGGCTCGGCACCGGAGCCGCTGGAACCGCCGGAGCCGCCGGACCGGCCGGTGCGGCCGAGGTAGACGTCGTAGCGGCTGGTCCAGCGCCACTCACCGGCGCCGTTCTCGAACCAGTACTTCGAACCGTCCCAGCCCTGCTTGCCGGCCGCGGCCTGCGCGGAGCCGGCCCCGGCCGTCAGGCCGACCACGCCGGCGCCCGCCAGCACGGTGGTGGCCAGGCAGGTACTTCGCACGGCCCGGCGTATTCGGCTTCCCCCACCCGCCGCGGCGGCCCGGACCGTGCGCGGCCGGGCGGCGCAGTTCGGACAGCCGCAGCCCGTGATCGCGGGGATGCTGCCGAGGCGCTCCTCGAAGCCGATCAGACCGGAGTCGGCGTCGAGACCGGTGTCGGGTTCGGCGTACGCGCCGGTGGCTATCCTCATGCGGGTCGTCCTTCCTTCCGCCCGGCCCGGGCGGCCGGGGGCGGTACCGAGGCGGCCACTCCGGCCGGGGCGACGAAGGCGACCAGCAGCTGCTCCATCAGCGCGCTGCGGGCGGCCTCGTCCAGTTCGTGCGCGGTCGCGCGCTCCAGTCGGCGGACGGCCAGCGCCGCCGCCTCCACCGCGTCGTCGACCAGCACGGTCCGCAGGCCCGCGTCGAGGTCGGCCAGCCGGCGGCGGCGCATCGACTCCGCCACCTCGGGCGCGTAGTCCAGCGCCAGCGGCTGCACCGAGTAGACCTCCAGGCCCGCCGGGGCGGCTTCGGCGGCCAGCGCCCGGGTCATCTCGTCGGCGAACCACTGGCCGTCGCGCAGCGCGGGGCCGGGAGCCGAGTTGCTGTCGCACGGCAGCGTGGACGCGGTGCGGGTGAGCACCGCCTGGACCTGCTCGCGCAGGTAGCCCTCGTGGTCGGCGATCGCCAGCAGCGCCCGCGCGGTGTCCTTGACCCGCCAGACGATCAGCAGCCGGACGACGATCGGCGTTCCGGTGCGGTCCACCACCTTGACCGGCTCGCTGCGCCAGTGCCGCAGCCGCACGTCGACCCGGCGGCGGCGCAGCAACGGGTTGACCCAGACCAGCCCGGTCCTGCGCACCGTGCCCCGGTAGCGGCCCCAGCGGGTCAGCACCCGGGTCTCGCCGCCCGCGTTGGCCAGCAGGCCGGCCAGCGCGAAGACCACCAGCAGGCCGGCCGCGCCGACCGCGGCGACCGCCGGGGCGTCCACCGAGGCCCGGCCGCCGTCCCGCTCGGCGGCGTCGCGGAGGTCGGGCAGCACGTCCCAGTGCGGGATGACGCCGGTGCGCAGCAGCACGTACCCGGCCCCGGCCAGGCCGAGCAGTACGACCAACAGGGCGACCCAGCCGGGCACGGCGGTCGCGGTGTGCTCGCGGACCGCCTGGTCCGCCCGCGGAGGGCGGCGCGAGGTGGCGGCGGCAGGGGCACCCGCCTGGCCGATCCCGGGGAGTTCGACGGTCTCCTGGGCGGCCGTCTCCAGCGGGTCCCGCAGGTCCCGCGGGTCGGCGGGGCGGGCGGGGGACGGACCGGGGACGACGGCCACCGGGGCGGTCGCCGGGGCGCCGTCGGCCGGGCCGGCCGGCTTGACGGTCGGGACCTTGGCCAGCGGGCCGGCGCCGGAGGCGGAACGTTCCGGCAGAGCCGACGGGAACGGCCTGGGCAGCTTGTCGGGTCGCTGCGAAGAATCGCGGGTGACGTCCATGCACGGATCCTCTGGGTCTGGTGTGTCGCGCAACGGGCGGCCCGGATCTGACGGGCAGTGCCGAAGCCAGGCTAAGTTCATACGTCATCAAATGCGACATTTGAGCCAAGGTGTGTCGACATTTCCTGACGTATCGTCCTAAGCCGACCTGACGCGCAGACACATGAGCGGATGGTCGGAACGGTTCGGCGCGGGTCAGCGCCGTCGGGCACCGGATCCACGGGCGAACACCCGCCGGGTGATCAGCCCGATTCCGGCGAGCACCAGCAGCACCCCGGCGAGCAGGCCGTGCCAACGGGCCTCCCGGGGCCTCCCGGCCGCCACCCCCTCGACCGGCGGCGCGGGCACTGGTGGGGCGGTGGCGCGATCGGCCCCGGACCCGCCCTGGTCAGCGGCCGTAGCGGCCGACGGGAGCCCCGCCGCGACGACCGCCGAGGGCTCGACCGCCCGGCCCGGACGGCCGTCCTGCGGGGCGGGGGCAGCGCCGGAGGAACCGGCGTCGGAGGAGGCGCCCGTGGACGGAACGGCACCACGCGGCGCCGGAGCCGAGCCGGTCGGGGCGATCGAGCCGGTCGTCGTCCCCCCGGCGGGGGTCTCGGGCACGAGCGGCCTCACCGGGGGGACGACGACCGGCAGCAGCCCCGGCGGAACGGGCGGGACCTCCGGGGCGGCGGTCGGGCCGGCGGGCTTCGGCGAGGACGCCACCGGCGTCGTCCCTCCACTCTGCGTGGCACCCGCCCCAACCGCCGCCGTGGAAGCGGCCGTTGACGGGGACGGCGCGACCGAACCGGGCGACGCCGGAACCGGCGCACTCGGGTCGGCCGCCGCCGGGGTCGGCGCCGCGGCTGCCACCCTCACCCGCACCGGGTCCGCCGAACCCCCGTTCCCCGCCCGGTCGGTCGCCGTGACGGTCAGCCACTGCTCCCCGTCCGGCAGGTCCCGGTTGGCGGTGCAGCTCCAGCTCCCGTCCAGTGCCGACGTCACGCCGCACAGCACCGTACGGCTCCCCGGCCCGGAACCCGCGCCCGCGCTCGAAGCGGCCGTGACCAGCACGTTCGCCGCCGGTTCGGCCCGCCCGGCGAGCTTCGGCCGGCTCACCCGCAGCACCTCCCCCGCAGCCGGTGAGCCGAGCACCGGCCTGTCCGGCGGCACGGTGTCCACCACCAGTGCCACCGGCTGCCCCGCCGCCCGGTTCCCCGCCGCGTCGACCGCGACCGGGGTGAGCCGGTGGCTGCCGTCCGCCAGGTTCTCGACCGGCAGGCAGGACCACGCGCCGTCCGGCCGGACGGAACCGCTGCACAGGTCGGAGGAGGTCGCCCGGTCGGTGACCGAGACGATGCTGCCCGCCTCACCGGTGCCGGTGAGCCGCAGCCCGGGGTCGTTGGTGTAGGCGGGGAGGGTGAGCGCGGGCGCGGTCGGCGGCGTGGTCTTCACGGCGACCCCGACCGCCTCGCCGCGCAGCACCACGCCCCCGCTGGTGGTCTCCACCGGGGCGAGTCGGTTCGCCCCGGCGGCGAGCGCGTCGGCGGGGCGACAGGACCAGTCGCCGCCGAGTTCGACTCCGGCCCTGCACAGCGTGGCGTCGCCCTCCCGGACCTCCACCGAGGCGCCCGGGACCGCGCCCTCGCCGCGGATCCGCGGACGGGCGTCGGCCAGCACGGTGCCGTCGACCGGCTCGGCGATCTCGGGCCGCGCCGCACCGACGGTGAGCCTGATCCGCTGGTCGGATACCTGCCCCGAATCGGCGAAGCCGCCGGAGGGGACGAGCTGGACGGTGTCGCGGCCGATCCGCAGCCGGGCCCAGGTCTCGCCGGACACGGCGCCGGGCGGCACGGTCCACTCCAGGGTCGCGGTGTCGGCTCCGGCCGGGATCTCGGTCTGCACCCGGTCGGCCGGCTCGAACCGGCCGTTGTGGTCGAAGTCGATCCAGCCGGCCAGGGTCGCGGGCCGGCCACCCACCGCGACCGGGACGGTGAGCCGGTAGTAGTGGCCGATCGCGGCCCGGTCCGGGAAGCCGATCGACGGGTCGGCGCCCTGGTACTCGCCGCGGCCGGGCTGGAGCCCGGACGGCGGCGGGCTGCCGGCGGGGCTCGTGAAGGGGTTGCCGCGCCGCACGGCGCCATGGTCGGGCTCGATCACCGGCCCGCCGTCCGCGGAGCCCCCGGGCCGGGGCCGGTCCCGGCGGGCCGGGGTGATGGCGCCGGTGCCCAGGAAGAGGTCGGAGACCACGTGCGAGGCGTTGCCGTAGGACCGCGGCGCGGTGCCGAGGTCCTCGTCCACGGTGACGGTGAAGGCCTGACGCAGCACGGGCGGGGCGGTGGTGCTCCCGTCCCGGGCGGTGGAGCGCTGCTCGACCCGGAACACCGCGGTGTGGACGGTGCCGGTGAGCTCCAGGGTGCCCTCGGCCGCGGAGCCGGGCGCTCCGTCGGAGGAGCCGTCGCTCCCCCGGGGGGCGAGGGAGCCGGCGTCGACCGTCCAGCCGGGCCAGTCGGTGCGGCGGGTCAGGGCGGGGGCCGCGGGCGAGCCGCCGGTGAGGACGAGCCGGGCCGCGGTGCTGGTGGTGCCGGGTTTGCCGGCGGCCACGGCGGCCAGACCGCTGAGATGCAGCCGGGGGTTGCGGACCGGCTGGGAGAAATCGAGCCGGAGGGTTCCCGCGGTGTGCCAGGAACCGTCCGCCTGCGGACGGTCGGGGGTGATCCGGAAGGCCTGGGCCGCGTCGCCGGGGCGCTTTCCGTCCGCGTACACCGGCGCGGAACGCCCCCGGCCGGAACGGTCGGCCAGTCGGCCAGGCTCGGCGCTGACACCCGTACCCGGCGCGGCCGTGAAGTCGAGCTGGACGGTGAGGCGGGAGGGCAGCACCGCCCGGTGCTCCCCCGACCAGGCGTCAGGGGACTGGCGGGCGACCGAGAGCGGGGCGTTCCAACCGGTCAGCGCCCCGACCGTGAGGACGGCCAGGGCGGTTGCTGTGCGGGGAAACCGTCGGCTCATCCGGCTCTCCTTCACTGTCGGCTGCCGGAGTGGCGGGCAGTCCGGGCACAAGATCCGACAAAACGGAAGCACGACCCCGGACCGGTCGTCCCGCGACACCTGTGGTTCCGGCCGCGCCCCACCCGTTCGGCAGCCCCGGGCCGCAGGACGGGACGCCCCGGAGCGGCCGTTTTCCGTCCATCGGTCGGCAGGGGACGGAACCCGAACGACCGGGCCACCCGAACGAACGAGAGCCGGGAGTTCCGGCCGGTCCGGCGGACACCGCGTCCGGCGCGACCGGGGGGCGGACCGAGGCGCTGCTGGAGCAGCTCACCGCCGACCGGCCCGGACCGGCTTCCGGGCCCGGCCCGTGGACCGGTTCCTGGACCGGTTCCCGGACCGGCGGAACGTGCCCCGGATCAACCGCACCGACCTGGGGTGACCCGCGTCACGAGAGCTCCGTCGCCGGGAAAACGGAGAAGCCCCCGGCCGATGGCCGAGGGCTTCTCGCTGGTGCGCTCAGCAGGATTCGAACCTGCAACCTCTTGATCCGTAGTCAAGTGCTCTATCCGTTGAGCTATGAGCGCAAGGAACGGGCGAACCCGATCTTGCGGAGTTTGGTGCGCTCAGCAGGATTCGAACCTGCAACCTCTTGATCCGTAGTCAAGTGCTCTATCCGTTGAGCTATGAGCGCTCGCCCTGGTGAACGTTGTCCTCGGGGCGTTGCGGGGACAACATTACATGACCTGCGACGTAGGACGAAATCGATTGATCCGGCCCCTCCGGGCCGGCCGGTGATCACGCCCCGGACATGCAGAGGAGCCCCGCCGACAAGATCGTCGACGGGGCTCCCGGCTGCGGAGGCTGAGGGATTTGAACCCTCGATCAGGAATAACCCCGAAACCGCATTAGCAGTGCGGCGCCATAGACCGGACTAGGCGAAGCCTCCCCACATGGACCGCACCCGCGCGAAGCGGACCCGTTCCGTGTGTCAGCGATGATGCCACAACCGTGGGGCTCGGCACCAACCACCGCCAACGTTACTAGGCGGGTCGTCCCCACCGCAAAGAAGAATGAGATACTGCCGACTCCGGAGGAGCTGCCCTGAGCCGAGGAGACCTGTCGACGTGAGCAGCAGGCCGATCCGAGGCGCTGCTCGCCTCGACGCCATACTCGACGCCCTGCCCGACGCGTTGCTGCTGGTGAACAGCAACGGCACCGTCGTGGACGCCAACAGCGCGGCGGTCCAGGCGCTGCAGGCGCCGGGCACCTCGCTGGTCGGCATGGGCGTGCTCGGCCTGCTGCCCGAGTTCGACCCCAGCCGCATCCCCGGGTCGATGCGCCCGGCCACCCGCGACGGCGACGCCCTCGACCGCCCGGTCCGGATGACCGCCCACCGCACCGACGGCACGACCTTCCCGGTCGAGGTCTCCGGCAACGACTTCGCCACCGACGGCGGCGGCGACGGCTACGGGCGCTCCCCGTACGACCCGTACCGCGACGGCCCCCGCGCCTCCTCGTCCTCCGACCTGCTCCTGCTGCTGGTCCGCGACCTCTCCGGGCGGCTCGGCGTCGAGGCCGAGCTGCGCCGCCAGCACAAGCAGACCGAGATGATCCTGCGGGCCGCCGCCGAGGGCGTGCTCGGCGTGGACCTCGAAGGCCGCTGCGTGCTGGTCAACCCGGCCGCCGCGCACATCCTGGAGTACCGGGCGAGCGAGCTGGGCGGGCGCGAGCTGCACCCGCTGATCCAGCACTCCCGGGCCGACGGCACCCCGCTGGCGCTGGAGGAGTCCGCGCTGCTGGACACCCTGACCTCCGGGCGCAAGCACCGGGTGCGCGGCACCGTGCTCTGGCGCAAGGACGGCCGCCCGGTCACCGTCGACCTCACCACCGCCCCGGTCCGGGACGGCGACCAGCTGGTCGGCGCGGTGATGACCTTCACCGACCGCAGCCGCGAACTCGCCCTGATCGCCCGCAACGAGCACCTCACCGCCGTCCTGGAGAGCGAGCTCGGCGGCGCGCTGAGCGCGCTGAACCAGCGGCTGGACCGGCTCGCCGACGACCCGGCCGGCCAGCTCTGGCCGGAGGCCAACTGGACCCTGCGCCGGCTCGCCGACGAGTGCCGCCGGTTCGGGAAGCTGATCGACGGGGTCCTCGAACACCAGCGCTCCGAGGCGGGCGAGAGCGGACCGGCCGAGGGCAGGGACGCGAAGGACGGCAAGGACGGCAAGGACGGGCGCAAGGCCGTACAGCGGGTGCCGGTCGGCCTGGACGAGGTGGTCCGCCGGGCCGTCGAGGAAGCCGGCGAGCTGGTCGGCCCCGGCCGGGTGCGCTTCTCGGTGCACGCCGCCGCGGTCGAGGTGATCGCCGACGAGCGGCGGCTCGCCCAGGCGCTGGCCCACCTGGTCGCCGACGTCAGCGGCACCGGCCTCACGCTGGACCCGCCCGCCGTCCCCTCCCCCGGACTGGCCGTCCCCGGACTGACCGCGCCCGGGCTGGGCAACCCGCCCGCCCCGGCCGTGCCCGCCGAACCGCCGACCGTCGTCCTGGCCGCCGCCCAGCGCGGCGAGGTCGCCCGGGTCGAGATCCGCGGCCCCGGCATCGGCGGCAGCCCCGTCCATCTGCCGATAGCCCGCGCGGTGGTCGAGCGCCACGGTGGCGTGCTCCAGCCGCACGAGCTGCCCGGCAAGGCCGGGACCACGTACGTGGTCGAGCTGCCGTTGGACCCGGTCGCCGCGAAGGCCGCCGCCGAGCGCGCGTCCGCCGAGGGCCGCTCCGACCGGCCCAAGGAGAGCGACAGCGCCGTCCTTCCCGAGCTGCCGGGCATCCCCCAGCTGCCCAGCAGCGGCGACGCCGCCGGCGACGGCGGGAGCACTCCGGCCGCCCCCGGCGCCCCGACCGGAGCGGGCGGAGCGGGCGGCCCGGGCGAGGAGCGGGAGCGGCCCGCCCATGGCCCGGAAGCCGACCAGGCACCCGCCGAGGAGCCCCCGGCCGAGCGCCGCGGACGCCGCGGCCGCCCCGCCGCCGAGACCCCGGCCCCCGAGGCCGCCACCTCCCCGGCCGACCCGGCCGACCAGTGGCCGAACGCCCCCGCCCGGGTCGAGCGGGCCGTCCCCGAGCAGTGGAACGGCACCGGGAACGATCCCGCGTACGGCCGCCGAGGCCTGGCCACCCCTCAGGCGCCGCAGAGCGACCCGTGGGGCAAGGACGACGGCCGCTCCGGCCCCGCCTACGCCGTGCCCGTCGAGGGCGGGCGCCCGCAGCAGGACCGTCCCGCCGCCCGGGAGCCGCTCGCGCTCGGCCCCGCACCCGCCGACGCCACCGCCCAGCCGGGCCAATCCGCCGCCGAGGACGGCGCCGAGGCCAAGCCGCGCCGACGCCGCGCCCTGCCCCCGGCCGAGGACTCCTCGGGCGGCTTCGCGCTGCCCGGCGTCGGCGACGCCCCCGTGTACCCCGGCCTGGAGCACTCCCTGCCCGCCGGTCCGGCACCCGTTCCGGCCGAGCCGGTCGCCGCACCGACCGGCCGCCGCCGGCGGCTCTCCGTACCCCCGGGGCCCGCCGCGGACGCCCCGGCCGGAGCCCCCGCCCCGCAGCCCGGCGGCGCGCTGGAGCCCGCCCGGCCCGTGCTGCCCGCCGCCGAGGAGCAGGCCGGCCCGCGCCCGGTCGGCAGCGGACTGGCCGAACTCGCCCCGCCGCGCCCGGTCGTCGCCCCCGTCGGCACCCCGCCGGTGCCCGCCCTCCCGGCACAGCCGCCCGCGCCGGCCGCGCCCCGTCCGATGGCCGAACTGCCGGCCGCCGGGGGCGACCGCCCGGACGCCGAGCGGCCGCAGTCCGTGTCCGGCGAGCTGGCCAACACCCGCCGGCTGCTGGTCTGGCCCGAGCCCGACCCGGCCACCGGCCAGGCCCTCCAGTCGCGCGGCTACCTCCCGGTGATCGTCCGCTCCCGCGAGGAGGTGGACGCCCAGGTGGCCGGCTTCCCGGCGGCGCTCTTCGTCGACCCGCTGACCAGCCCGATCACCCGGACCGCACTGCAGTCGCTGCGCACCGCGGCGCTCAACAGCCGGATCCCGGTGCTGGTCACCGCCGGCCTCGGCCAGGCCACCCGGGACGCCGCGTACGGCGCCGACCCGGCCGTGCTGCTGCGCGCCCTCGCCCCGCGCGACGGCGAGCACCACGCCCCGCGGGTGCTGCTGGTCGAGGGCGACCCGGACATCGCCGCCGCCATGATCAGCAGCCTGGAGCGGCGCGGCATGCACGTCGAGCACGCGGTCGACGAGAACGACGCGGTCGCCCGGGCCAGCAGCGTCCAGCCCAACCTGGTGGTGATGGACCTGTTCCAGATCCGCCGCCGCCGGGTCGGGCTGCTGGACTGGCTGCGCGCCAACGACCGGCTGCACCGCACCCCGCTCGTGGTCTACACCTCGGTGGACCTCGACCCGCGCGAGCTGCCCCGGCTGCGCACCGGCGAGACCGTGCTGTTCCTCGCCGAGCGCTCGACCAGTGAGGACGTCCAGTCCCGGATCGTCGACCTGCTGGGCCGGATCGGCGCGATGGGCGAGGCGGGCGTCGCCGCCGCGGGCTGAGCCCGGACGTGCCGGAGGGCCGGCCCCCGTTCCGCACGGTGGCCGGCCCTCCTGCCGTCCTACTCCCTGCTGTCCTACTCCCTGCCGAGCGTGACGACGTCCAGCTCGTCGGCCGCGTAGCCGGCCCGGATCACCTTCTTGTCGAACTTGCCGACCGAGGTCTTCGGGACGGACTCGACGATCGCCCAGCGCTCCGGCAGCTGCCAGGAGGCGATCCGCTCGGCCAGGAAGGCCCGCAGCTCCCGCAGCCCGGCGGTCGCGCCCGGGCGCAGCACGACGGTGGCCAGCGGACGCTCGCCCCACTTCTCGTCCGGGACGGCGACCACGGCGGCCTCGGCCACCTCGGGGTGGCCCATCAGGGCGTTCTCCAGCTCGACGGAGGATATCCACTCCCCGCCCGACTTGATGACGTCCTTGGCCCGGTCGGTGAGGGTCAGGTAGCCGTCGGCGGTGATGGTGCCGACGTCGCCGGTGCGCAGCCAGCCGTCCTCGGAGAACTTGTCGTCCGGGCGGACCGGGTCCTGCCCGGCGCCGCCGTAGTAGGCCCCGGCGATCCACGGGCCGCGCACCTCCAACTCGCCGGCCGCGACGCCGTCGTGCGGCATCCGCTCGCCGCCCGGGCCGATCAGCCGGGCCTCGACCGAGGCCGGGAAGAGGCCCTGGGTGATCCGGTACGGCCACTCCTCCTCGGGGGTGAGGCCGCCCGGCGGCTGGGCGAAGGAGCCGAGCGGGGAGGTCTCGGTCATGCCCCAGGCGTGCAGCACCCGGATGCCGTGGCGCTCGTCGTAGGCCTTCATCAGCGAGGGCGGACAGGCGCTGCCGCCGATGACCACCATGCGCAGGCTGGAGGTGTCGTAGTCGCCGGCGTCCAGCTCGTCCAGCAGGCCGCTCCAGATGGTCGGGACGGCGGCGCTGACGGTGGGGCGGACGGCGGCGATCATCTCCGCCATCGGCTTGGGCTGGAGGAAACGATCCGGCATGAGCAGGTTGGCGCCGGACATGAAGGCCGCGTGGGGGATGCCCCAGGCGTTCACGTGGAACATCGGGACCACCGGCAGGGCGGTGTCGCGCGGGGTGAAGGCGAAGTTGTCGCCGGTGTTGACCTGCATGCAGTGCAGGTAGATCGAACGGTGGCTGTAGAGCACGCCCTTGGGATCGCCGGTGGTGCCGGAGGTGTAGCAGAGCACGGCGGCCTGGCGCTCGTCGATGTCGCGCTGCCACGGGTACTCGGTGGGCCGGTCGGCGATCAGCTCCTCGTAGTCGTGCACGCCGCCCGCGAAGCCGGCCAGCAGCGAACGGTCGCCGGGGCCGGCCACCACGATGTGCTTCAGGGTGGGTGCGAGGTCCGGCAGCACGGCGGCGAGCAGCGGCAGGACGGTGCCGTTGACGATGACCACGCGGTCGGCGGCGTGGTTGACGATGAAGGACAGCTGCTGGGCGGGCAGCCGCAGGTTCAGGGTGTGCAGCACGGCCCCCATCGAGGGCACGGCGAGGTAGGCCTCCAGGTGGGAGTCGTTGTTCCACATCAGGGTCGCCACCCGGTCGTCCCCCGCCACCCCGAGCTCGTCGCGCAGGGCGTGGGCGAGCTGCGCGGCGCGGGCGCCCACCTCGGCGTAGGTCCGCACGACCGGCCCGGTGGCGTCCCAGGTGGTGACGGTCGACCGGGCGTGGACCGTGGACCCGTGCTCCAGGATCCGGGCGACGGTGAGCGGTACGTCCTGCATCGTGCTGAACACGGGTCCTCCTCGACCTGGCGGCACTGGTGGCTCCAACGGCACACCTACCGGGCGGTAATGCCGCGGACGTGCCCGATTGTGCCGTTTCCGTCCACCCGCTGTCAGCATCCCGGACCCGTTGCACGGATCACGCATTCGCCCCGATTCCTCCCGTGGACCGGCGGGGGGCGGCTCAGCGGTGGTCGGGGCGGCAGAGCCGCAGCGAGTTGGCGGGGTCGGGGGCGTAGGCCGGGTCGAGCGTCCAGCCCTGTTCGGCGGCGATGCTCAGGGCGCGGTGGGCACCGGCTCCGCGGTAGGTGGCGCGGTGCAGCTGGATGCGGCGCAGGAAGGTGCCGTCCGGGGCAACCAGCCGGCCGTAGCTGTCGGCGGTGCGGCCGAGTTCACGGGTCGCCTCGCGCTTGAGGATGCGGCGGACGTGACGGTCCCAGGCGGCCGGACTGCCGGTGAACTCGGCCCGGAAGGCGCGCGGGCCGACCGTCCAGCGGGCGCCCCAGCGCTCCCAGTGGTCGGGCTCGGTGCGGTTCACCCAGAAGGTCAGCAGGCCGTACACCGGGACGTAGACGATCTGGAGCAGGAAGATCACCGGCAGCAGCGGCGCGAAGCGGCCCGGCTGCGGGCCCCACGGGGTGCCCGGGGCGGCCGGCGGGCCCTGCGGGGAGGGGGCGCCCAGGGCGGCCGGGGCGGGGATCCGGCGCACCAGCCGGACCCGCTCGGCGTCGGTGCCGGACGCTGCCCCCTGCCAGCCGAACCGCTCGGCGACCCGGACCACGCCCTGCGCGCCGAGGCCCCGGTAGAGCCGCACGGCGAGTTCGACCGACACCTCGCGGCTGAGATCGACCTGCAGCCGACCGCCGCCGGCCGCGTGGTTCGCCTCGGCCGCGGCGATGCGGCGCCTGAGCACCGGGGTGACGTACCGCTCCCAGTCCTCGGGGCGGCCGGTGAGCTCGGCCCGCAGGCGGCGCGGCGGCACGAAGCTGCGGTTGACCCTCAGCCAGCCGTCCGAACTGGGGCCCTCGCCCCCGTAGTTGGAGAAGATCGCGGCCGCGAGGAGGACCGCGAAGACGACCACCAGGGCAAGGATCCAGAGCGGGGCGTAGATCCACTGCAGGAGGAACTGCAGCAGCACCGCCAGGCGGTTGCGGCGCGGCAGCGGACCGGGAAGCGCGGCGCGGGGCTGGGGCGGGGCGGCGTGCGGCTGCGGGGCGGCGTGCGGCTGCGGCTGGTGCGGCGGGCCCGGCTGGGCGTACGGCTTCGCGCGGTACGGGTTCGGGCCGTACGGATCGGGGCCGTACGGGTTCGCACCGTACGGGTTCTGCTGCGGGGCGCCGCCGTACCCGGCCGCGCCCGGGCGTTCCTGGCCGTTCGTCATACCGCCCCCTTCGTGCTCGGTGAGCGGCCACCTTATCGACGGGCCGAGCGGGGCTGCCCTTTCCGGCGCACCCGTCCGTATCCGTCCCGATTTTTGTAACGAGCTTGCCCGTTTATCGCTCCTTACGGCAAACTCCTTAGCATGCCCACCTCCCATACCAGCGAAACCGCTGCCCCCACCTCGGCCGCTGCCGTCGCCGAGGCCCTTGCCATGCCGCCCGCCCCCAAGGGCGAGCCTGCCGGCGAGCGGGGCAGCTGGCGACGAGGTGGGGAGCCCGGCTCCGCGGCGCCCCCCGGGGTTCGAGCCGGCCGGTCCACCGGCCGGCTCGGCAAGGTCCTGCGGCGCCCGGAGCGGATCCCGGCGCCGCTTCTGTGTCTGGTCGCGATGTTCCTGGTGCAGACCGGCATCGCCCTGTCCAAGCCGCTGTTCGGCCCGCTCGGGGTCAGCGGCACCACCTTCCTGCGACTGGGCTTCGCCGCGGCCATCCTGCTCGCCGTCTCCCGGCCCAGGCTGCGCGACAAGCGCCCGCGCGACCTCGCCGCGGCCGCCCTGCTCGGCGTCGCCTCCGCCGGAATGACGTACCTGTTCGCCGGGGCGATCGACCGGCTGCCGATGGGCACCGCCGCGACCATCGAGTTCCTCGGCCCGCTGGCGGTCGCCCTGGTGTTCGCCCGGCGCGCCAGCCACCTGCTCTGGGCGCTGCTCGCCGCGGCCGGCGTCGTCCTGCTGACCCTGCTCGGCGAGGGCGACGGCGGCGGCTCGCTCGACCCGGTCGGCCTGCTCTACGCGTTCGGCGCGGCCGCCTGCTACTCGCTGTACATCCTGTTCACCGACAAGGTCGGCGCCACCTTCCAGGGTTTCCAGGGTCTGGCGGTGTCGATGACGGTCGGAGCGCTGGCCCTCGCGCCGTTCGGATTCGGCGAGGCCTGGGACGGGCTGACCGCCCCCGGCGCCTCGCCGCCGGTGCTGCTCGCCTCGGTGGCCGGGGTGGCGGTGCTGCTGCCGGTGCTCCCGTACGCGCTGGAGATGACGGCGCTGCGCCGGATGCCGCAGCGGGTGTTCAGCGTGCTGGTCAGCCTGGAGCCGGCGGTCAGCGCGCTGGTCGGGCTGGTGGTGCTCGGCCAGCTGCTGGGGGCTGCGCAGCTGGCCGGAATCGGCTGTGTGGTCGCGGCCAGCGTGGGGGCCACGCTGGCCGGGCGGCGCTGACCGCACGGCGCTGACCGGGCGGTGGGCGGCGCTGCTGCGGCTCACCGGGCGCGCGGGCCTGCGGGACCTGTAGGGCCCGTGGGGCCTGCGGGGCCTGCGGGGCCCGTAGGGGCTGTGACGGCCGTAGGGGCTGCGGGGCCCGTGCCGCCGGGCGCCTACGGCCAGAGCAGGGTGCGGGACCACTCAGGGGTGCGGACCGGGCCGGTGCGGGTGTAGCGCAGCCGGACGTGCCGGCGCTGGGCGTCGCCCTGCCAGAACTCCACCTCGTGCGCCCACAGGGTGTAGACCGCGTGGCCGGGCGCGACGGCGTCCGGGGTGGCCTCCAGCCGACGGCGCGCCACCGCCACCGCCTCGTCGTACTCCTCCAGCGCGCCGAGCGGCTCGCTCTGCCGGCCGACCAGCGCGCCGACCCGGGCGGCGGGCGAGCGGGTGGCGAACTCGGCGGCGGCGACCAGGTCGGCGGCCCGCTCGACACTGCCGCGGACCCGCACCTGGCGGCCCAGCTGCGGCCAGTAGACGGTCAGCGCGGCGGCCGGGTGGTGGGCGAGCTGGCGGCCCTTGGGGCTGTCGGCGGCGGCGGAGAAGTTCCAGCCGGTGCCGGCCGCGTCCACGTCGCGCAGCACCAGCACCCGGGCGTCCGGCATGCCGTCGGCGTCGACCGTGGAGAGGGTGAAGGCCTGCGGGTCCAGCACCCCGGCGTCCAGCGCGGTGGCGAGCCAGTCCACGAACAGGGGGCCGGGGTCGGCGGGGGCGGCCTCGGGGTCGAAGGACGGCAGCGGGCGGGCCATCGGCGGGCGGCCGAGCAGCAGTTCGGGGACCGACCTGGGCTCGGGCCGGCGCTCCTCCAGCGGTGCCGGACACGCGTCGGCCTGCGGCTCCGGTGCGGGCCTGACCCCGTCCGGGCCGGTCAGGCCCTCGTCCTCCGCCGCCATCGCGCACCTTCCTTCCGATTGCCGCGGTCGCCGCCCCGGCCGGGCCGTCCGTTCCGGGCCCGGGCGCGTGGAGCGCTGTCGGAGCGCAACCGTACCGCCGTGGGCCGACGGCTCCGGGCGCGGGCCCTCGGTGTGCGGATCCGGGCCGCTCGCACGAGCGGTGCACCCCGCACGCTTTCGAGGGCCGGCGCCGGACACACCCGTGGGCGATGCCGATGGCGGCACCGCCCACGGGGCCGGTTTCGCGGCGACCCTTTCCGCTGGCCGGTCGAAGCTTTCGTCCGATCTCCCTCCACGGGTGCTCAGCTCACCCGCGGCCGCCCACCTCCGGCGCCCCCGCCGGCGGTGGTGCCCGAGAGGTCAGCCGAAGAACGGGGAGAAGACGACGTTGACGTTCTTGTTGTCCTGGCCGGCCAGGATGTCGCCCGCGTTGTCCTTCGCCGCGAGGGTGTTGTTCTGGTTCGAGGCACCGGAGCCGGTGGCCGTCTGCTGGTTGGAGACGTAGTTGCCGTCGACCCCTCCGAACACGTTGCCCGTCCCGGTGTCGGACACCACGCCGGCGTTGGAACCGGCCGCGGCGCCCGCACCGTTGTCGGCGGCGGCGGCCCCGGCACCCGCCAGCAGCAGACCCGCCGCCAGTGGGACGGCGAGCAGGAACCCGGACACCCTGCGGGTGTCGATGCGAGCCATGTGAGCCTCCAAGTAGCTGTCGATCGTGCCTTGGTGGTGCGCGGAGTGCGGGGTTCGCCGGCCAGACGAACACCTGCGGCTGCGACGCCGGAAGACAGCCTTCCGCAACAAATCGACAAAGCACTAGCCGACGGGGCGTATTTCGCCCGTTTGCGGGATATCCAACGAGGCCGCGACTAACGGGCGCCGAATCGGACAGCGCGCCGACACACCGCCGATGACCTGCGAATTCGCTCGAATGACGGCCGCTCGACGGCAGTCGGGAAGCGGCGCCTCGCCATCACGCGAACCGCTGGGCGCACCACCCCGGCGCGCACCGCAGCAGAACACGCCCTCGAAAAGTTCGGCCACCCTTCCATATCGACTTTTCCAGCCATTCGCAGACCATCGGAAAGTCGTACCGAAAAAGGCGGGCGCCGAAGGAATCGGGGGCTCGGGAGGGAGGAATCCGCCCGCTTCGAAGATCAGACCATCTTGCCCGGATTGAGGATTCCCAGCGGGTCGAAGACCGCCTTCAGCCGCCGCTGCAGGTCCAGCGCGACCGGGCCCAGCTCACGGGCCAGCCAGTCCCGCTTGAGCAGCCCGACCCCGTGCTCCCCGGTGATGGTGCCGCCCAACTCCAGCCCCAGCGCCATGATCTCGTCGAAGGAGCGCTGGGCGCGGACCGTCTGGTCCCGGTCCGAACCGTCGAAGATCACGATCGGGTGGGTGTTTCCGTCCCCGGCATGGCTGACCACCCCGATGGTCAGCGCGTGCCGCTCCCCGATCACCGCGACGCCGTTGAGCATCTCGGCCAGCCGCGAGCGCGGCACCGCCACGTCGTCGATCATCGTGGTCCCCAGCCGGTCCAGCGCCGGCAGGGCCAGCCGCCGTGCCGCCAGCAGCAGGTCCGACTCCGCCTGGTCCTCGGCCGGCACCACCTCGGTCGCCCCCGCCTCGCGGCACAGCTCCGCGACCCGCGCCGACTCGGCCTGCCGGTCCGGCCCGTCGAAGGCCACCAGCAGCAACGCCTGGGTCGACTCCGGCAGGCCCATCTGCGCCAGCTCGTTGACCGCCCGGACGGAGACCGCGTCCATCAGCTCCATCAGCGACGGGGTCAGCCCGGCCGCCATCACCGCGCAGACCGCCGCACCGGCCGTGTCCGCGCTCGGGAACTCCGCCGCCAGCGCCAGCTGCGGGGCGGGCGCCGGCCGCAGCGACAGCACCGCCCGCACCACCACCCCGAGCGTCCCCTCCGAGCCGACCAGCAGCCGGGTCAGGTCATACCCGGCCACCCCCTTGGCCGTCCGGCGCCCGGTCGACAGCAGCCGCCCGTCCGCCAGCACCACGTCCAGCCCGAGCACGTACTCGCTGGTGACGCCGTACTTCACGCAGCACAGGCCGCCCGCGCCGGTGCCGATGTTGCCGCCGATCGTGCAGGACTCCCAGCTGGACGGGTCCGGCGGGTAGTACAGCCCGAAATCCTCAACCGCACGCGACAGTTCGGCGTTCACCACGCCCGGCTCGACGACCGCGACACGGTTCACCGGGTCGATCTCCAGGATCCGGTTCAGCTTCACCAGCGACAGCACGATGCACCCGTCCACGGCGTTCGCCGCACCGGACAGCCCAGTCCGGGCCCCTTGCGGCACCACCGGCACCCGCAGATCGGTGGCGGTGCGCAGCACGTGCTGCACCTGCTCGACCGTCTCCGGGAACACCACCACGGCGGGTGCGCCGGCGGCGCAGAAGCCCGCCATGTCGTGGCTGTAGGCGGCGGTCACGTCCGGATCCACCACCACCGCCCCTGCCGGGAGGCCCTGCGCCAGTCGGTCCGTCAGGTCACTCATCGCCGCCTCCGCTCGCCGCCGCACCGCCTCCACCTCCGCACTCTGCCCGCAGGGCCGGGGGCGGGCAAGTGGGCCTCGGAGCGGGGCGGGCGCCCACGGGCGGGGCGAAGGCGCACCAGGGGACGGGATGGGCGGGCCCCGCTCAGGCTCGGCGGAGGGCCGGGGCGGCCAGGGCCGTCAGGCCGGCCGCGGCGGTGGCGAGCGCGCAGAGGAGGGTGGGCAGTACAGCGCCCCGTAGCGTCCGCCAGCAGTCCGAGCAGGCCGGTGGACAGCACCAGCGCGAGGCTCTGCACCAGCGTCAGCAGCGCCTGGACCCGCGACAGATGGGACGCCGGAGCGCCGCCGAGCACCAGCGGGCCGAGGTGGCAGGCGAACAGCCCCGAGCCGAGGCCCGCCACCGTGCTGCCGGCCACCGCCCCCGCCGGGCCCACGGAGAGGGCCAGCAGCACGATGCCCGCCGACGCCGTGCACAGCCCCGCCGCCGCCCCGACGCCCGCCCGGGGCAGCCCGCCGCGCCAGGCGACCAGCGCCGCCACCGCGAGCACCCCGGCCGCCTGGCCGCCGCTCACCAGCCCGGCCGCCCCCGCCGCCCAGCCGTGTGCCCGGGCCAGCAGCGGCCCGAGCAGCGACACCACCGGCAGCAGCGCCCCGGCGGCCGCGCCGGTGAGCAGCAGCGCGGCCCGCAGCAGCGGATCGCCCAGGGCGAGCCGGACCCCGGCCGCCGTCTCCCCCAGCAGACCCGCTCGGTGCAGGACACCGGGCCGTTCCCCCTCCGGCCGGATCCGCAGCAGCACCAGCAGGACGGCCCCGAAGCTCACCGCGTCCGCCGCCGCCGCGCCCGCGAGCCCGCCCGCCGCCACCAGCAGGCCGCCCAGCGGGGCCCCCAGCAGCACCGCGCTCTGCCCGCCGGCCTGCCGCAGCGCGAGCGCCCGGGGCAGCCGGTCGGCGGGCACCAGCCGGCGCGGCATCGAGCCGCTCGCCGGGAGGTGGAACGCGTCGACCGTGCCGGTCACGGCCGCCGCCGCGACCAGCAGCCACAGCGGCGTGCCCCGGCCCCCGGCCACCGCGAGCGCCAGGGCGACGGTCGCGGCCAGCATCACCGCGGTCCCGGCGAGCATCACCCGGCGGGCGCCGAACCGGTCCGCCACCGCGCCGCCCAGCAGGACGAGCGCGGTGCGCGGCCCGGTGATCGCGGTGAGCACCAGCCCGGCCGCGCCGCCCCCGTACCCGGAGGCGGCCCAGCCGAGCGCGAAGCCCAACGCGGCGTCACCCAGCAGCCCGGCCTGGGCGCCGGCCAGCCAGAACAGGTACGGCCGGGGCAGGTACGGGCGGGGCGGCGCGGTGGTGGTCATGCCGGGCGACGCTAGGGCCCTCGACCTGGTCGAGGGCAAGGCCCGGCCAGTGCAGGCCCTACCGGCGGACCACCGGCTCCTGGAGCTCGACGACCCAGTCGGCCACGTCGTCCGGGGCCTCCAGGTAGAGCTCGCGGGCGTAGCCGGCCGAGCGGTAGCCGTTCTCGTCGATGAAGCGGGCGAGTGCCTGGAAGCTGCCCATCGCCGCGTCCATCGAGCCGCGGTGGACGACGGTCGCCGCCTCCTCGATCGGCGGCAGGTCGACCACCTCGAAGTCGTCCCGGCCGCCCGGAACCGAGTGCGCGACCTGCACGGCGGCCCGGATGAGCACCGAGCCGTCGCCCTCCGGCGCGTCCTCGTAGCGGGCGACGGACGGACCGACCAGCTCGATCCCGGCCCCGGCGACCCGGCGGCACAGCTCCGCGAACAGCGGGCCGATCACCGGCGTGATGTCCTCGGGCTGGTAACTCGCCGCCACACCGGTCAGTTGGGCCACCCTGACGGACGGCACGGGCTTCACCACGACATCGTGCTCGGACATGTTCCCCTCGCTCTCGATCGTTCGGAGCCTCGCCTCCACCCGGGCCAGCCGCTGTTCGTCCGCGACGATCGCCGCTGCGAGTTGGGCCCGCCGCAGGCGCAGCATCCCCCGCAGTTCGGCGGCGTCCGGCTGTTCGTCCAGGACGGCCCGCACCTGCTGCAGCGTGAAGCCGAGCTCCTTGAGCGCGATCACCCGGTTCAGCCTGGCGAGTTGGCCGGCCTCGTAGGAGCGGTAGCCGGTGACCGGGTCGACCCGGGCGGGCCTGAGCAGTCCGATCGCGTCGTAGTGGCGCAGCATCCGCACCGACACCCGGCCGTGGCTGGCGAAGTCTCCGATGTTCAACATGGTGCTTCCACTCCACGGCCTCCCACGGTGTCAGGGGCAAGCCCGGCCGCCGATCCGCTCCGGAAAACACCGAGGGCGGGTGCCGACTCGATGTCGGCACCCGCCCTGAGCAGGTGGTTCTCCTACCGGCGGAGAGCGTGGGATTCGAACCCACGGTGACGGGTCACGCCACGACAGTTTTCAAGACTGTTCCCTTAGGCCGCTCGGGCAGCTCTCCAGGCGGAGGTCAGCCTAACGGGTCCGGCGGGGTTCGGTGCACACGATTCGGCGTGCCCGGGGGTCACTGGTCGCCGTCCCGCTGGCCCAGCGTGACCTTGGTGGTCATGGTCTGGCCGTTGCGGGTGTACTCGACGTCCACGGTCTCGCCGGGCTTGTGCGTCCAGATCCGGCTGACCAGGGCGGGGCCGTTCTCGATCGGGGCACCGCCGAGCTTGGTGATGACGTCGCCCGGCTTGAGGCCGGCCTTGTCGGCCGCGCCGCCGGGGGTGACGGCCGGCTGGCCCTGGACGTCGCGGGTCTGGATCTGGGCGCCGTCGCCCTTGTAGTCGTCGTTGCGCAGCACGTCGAGCTTGGCGTAGACCGGCTTGCCGGTCTTGATCAGGGTGTCCGCGACCCACTTGGCCTGGTTGATCGGGATGGCGAAGCCCAGGCCGATGCTGCCGGCCCGGCCGTTGGCGGAGGCGTTGGACTGGATCGCCGAGTTGATGCCGATCACCGCGCCGCTGGAGTCGAGCAGCGGGCCGCCGGAGTTGCCGGGGTTGATCGAGGCGTCGGTCTGCAGGGCGTTCATGTACGAGGCCTGCGAGCCGGTCTCGTCGCCGGAGGCGACCGGGCGGTCCTTGGCGCTGACGATGCCGCTGGTGACGGTGGACTCCAGGCCGTACGGCGCGCCGATCGCGATCGTGGCGTCGCCGACGTTGACCTTGTCGGAGTCGGCCAGTGCCAGCGGGGCCAGCTTGGCCTTCGGCGGATTGTCGATCTTGACCACGGCGACGTCGTAGCCCTCGGCGTGGCCCAGCACCGAGGCGCTGTAGGACGTGCCGTCGGCGAACTTGACGGTCAGTTTGCCGCCGTTGAGGGTCGGCGCGACGACGTGGTTGTTGGTGAGGATGTGGCCCTCGGTGTCGAAGACGAAGCCGGTGCCGGTGCCCGACTCCTGGGAGCCCTGCGCCTTGATGGTGACGACGCTGGGCAGCGCCTTCTGCGCGATGCTGGCGATCGAACCGGGGGCGGGCTCGTTCTTCTGGGTGTTGCTGGCCTGGACGGTGGTGCTGCGGTGGTCGTCGGCCGAGCTGCTGCCGTCGTTGTGGCCGGTGGCGACCACGCCGATCGCGCCGCCCGCGACACCGGCGACCAGCGCGACGGCGGCGAGCAGGGCCACCAGGCCGCCGCGCTTCTTGCGCGGACCGCCGGGGCCGGTCGGGCCGCCGGGGTAGTCGGCCGGGTAGCCGAGCGGGCCGCCCGGCCCGCCCGGGTGGCCCGTGCCACCGGAGGCGGCGTCGTGGACGCCCCAGCCGCCGAGCGGCTGGCCGGCGCCGAAGGGGTGGTGGGCGTGCGTGGCGGGCCCGCCGGCAGCCGGGGCGCCGTACGGCTCCTGGGCGTTGGCGGCCGGAACGCCGTACGGGTCCTGGACACCGGCGGCCGGGGCGCCGTACGGCTCCTGGACACCGGCGGCGGGCACTCCGTGGGTCGGGGTCGCGTACGGGTTGGTGCCCGGCGGCACGGCGGGCGCGGCCGGAGCGGCGGCCTGCGCCGCCACGGCCGGGGCGGCCGGGACCGGGGCGGCCGGGACCGAGGCGGGCGCGACGGGCGGCGCGGGCGGCAGGACCGGCGGCGGGGCGTCGATGTAACCGGTGACCGGGTCGACGGCCGGCTCCTCGACGGCCGGCGCGGCCGGGGCCTCCGGCGCGGGGACCTTGGTGAAGGCGACGGTGGGCTTGTGCCCGCCCTCGGCCGGAGCCTCGTCCGCCGCGGTCGGGTCGGCCACCGGCTCGCCCGCCGGCTCCGGAACCCGGCTGAACGCCATGGTCGGCTTGTGGCCGCTGTCGGCCACCGGAGCGCCGTCGGCCGGAGCCTCGCTCACCGCCTGCGCCTGCGCCACGGGCTCCGCTGCCGGCTCCGGAACCCGCCTGAACGCCATGGTCGGCTTGTGGCCGCCCTGAGCGGTGCTGTCGGAAGCGGCGCCTGCCGCCTCCTGGGCCCCGGCGGGCTGCTCCCCCTGCGGCCCGGTGGGCCCAACCTCGCGCTCGGTGCTCACGGACGACCTCCATAGCTGACAGAACCAAGGACCATAGTTTTTCGCACCGTCGATTCGATTGCCGTAAGGACCCCTCTGAAGAACTCATAAGAATCCTTAGCCGCCACCGACGACCGGGGCTCCCCACCCCCGCCGGCATCCCGCGATGCGGACCGCGCACCCCGCGGCCTTTGGCGTTCGTACCCGTGCCGGTTAGCCTGTCGCTCCAAACTGACACGCGGGAGCTTGGACCCACCAGGCTGAGAGTGCGCATGTCGACGGTACGCCAGGCGAGCGACAGGCTGACCGTCGAGGGGGCGCTGACCGCCGGAACCTGTCCGGGTAATGCCGGCGTAGGGAGTATCGGCCATGCCGCCTGCTTCGCCATCCTCTTCTTCGGGCGCGCCCGAGTCCAAGGATTTCTCCGCTCTTCCCACCGTCTCGGCCACGGCCACCGCGCTGCTCGACCACCGGGTGGAGGCGCCGCTGGTGCTGGACACCGAGCCGCCGCGCACCCTGCGTTTCCGGGACCACTTCGCGCTCTGGATGAACCTGGGCGTCAGCCTGATCGGCTTCTCGACCGCGGCGACCGTGCTCGGCGAGAAGGGCAGCGAGCTGTCGCTGGCCGCCGCGGCGACCGCGATCGTGGCCGGTACGGCCGTCGGCACCGCGATGCTCGGCGTGGCCGCGCTGATCGGCGCCCGGACCGGCGCCCCGGCGATGGCCAACCTGCGCGGGCTGTTCGGCACCCGGCTCTCCTACCTGCCGACGGTGCTGAACATCGTCCAGTGCATCGGCTGGGGCGTGTTCGAGCTGCTGACCATCGCGGCGGGCGCGCAGACCGTCGCCCACACCGCCGGCTACCGCTGGCTGTTCGTGCTGCTCGCGGGCGCGCTGACCACCGCGCTGACGATCTGGCCGCTGGGCTCGATCGCGGTGCTGCGCCGCTTCGTGGCCGGGGCGGTCGCGGTCGCGATGGTGTACTTCACCATCCAGCTGGGCCGGCAGGGCGTGCCGGACCCGGGCGCGGGCAACTGGCACGGCTTCCTGGGCGCCACCGACGCGATGATCGCGGTGTCGATCTCCTTCGTCCCGATGGCCGCCGACTACACCCGGCACTCGCGCACCCCGCGCTCCTCCTTCTGGGGCAGCTTCTCCGGCTACACCGTCGCCCAGGTCTGGTGCTACGTGCTCGGCCTGATGGCACTGCTGCAGTCCGACGGCGACCCGAGCCGGATCTTCGACTCCTTCCTCGGCGTCTGGGCCGGCTGGCTGTTCCTGCTGGTGCTGGTGCTGCGCGAGACCGACCAGTCCTTCGCCAACGTGTACTCGACCGCGATGTCGCTGCAGAACCTGCTGCCGCGGGTGGACCGCCGGGTGCTGAGCGGCGGGATCGGCGTGCTGACCACCGTGCTGGCGCTGCGGATCGACCGGTTCACCGACACCTACAGCAACTTCCTCGGCCTGATCGGCTCGGTGTTCGTGCCGCTGCTGGCGGTGCTGGCGGTGGACTACTTCTTCGGCGCCGGCCGGCACGGCTGGGACCTCTCCGAGCGGGCCCCGTCCCGCTGGCCGATGCTGCTGCCGTGGGTGCTGGGCTTCGCCGTCTACCAGTTCATCGCGCCGACCGCGGTGGCCGACTGGTGGGTGGACTTCTGGACCTCCGCCCAGGAGGCGCTGCACTTCACCCCGCAGGAGTGGACCTCCGCCTCGCTGTTCGCCTTCCTGGTCCCGGCGCTGGCCACCTGGGCGCTCACCCCGCTGACCCGCCGCACCGCCCGGGCCTGAGGCGACGGCGGACCGCGGAGGAGCGCGGAGGCGGAGACGGCCCCGCAGGTTGGGACCGTCTTCGCCTCCGCGACACCTGCGCCCCCTATCGTTGGCCCCGTGACCAGCCCAGACCTGCCCCCGGCGGCGGCGCGCACCACGCCCTCCGTCCAGGTGATCGCCCACCGCGGCTCCTCCCATGCACTGCCCGAGCACACCCTCGCGGCCTACCGGCGCGCGCTCGACGAGGGCGCGGACGCGGTCGAGTGCGACGTCCGGGTGACGGCCGACGGCCACCTGGTCTGCGTCCACGACCGCCGGATCGGCCGGGTCTCCAACGGCCGCGGCACCGTCTCCGCGATGACCCTCGCCGAGCTGGAGGCGTACGACTTCGGCGCCTGGAAGACCGGGAAGCCCAGCACCGATCCCGAGTTGCGCGGCGTGCTGCGGCTGGAGCGGCTGCTGGAGCTGGTGGTGGACTGCGGCCGCCCGGTGGACCTGGCGATCGAGACCAAGCACCCGGTGCGGTTCCGCGGCCGGGTGGAGGCCGAGCTGCTGCGGATGCTGGAGCGGTTCAAGATCGGCGCGACCCGGGAGGGCGACCGCCCGTCCGCCCGGATCATGAGCTTCTCCTCGATCGCGCTGGACCGGGTGGCCGTCACCGCGCCCGCGTACGGCCGGGTGTTCCTGATCGAACGGATGCTGCCGCTTCTCGGCCAGCTGCGGCCGGGCCGTCCGCTGCCGGGCGGGGCGCGGATCGCCGGTCCGGGCATCGAGCTGATCAAGGCCAGGCCGCAGCTGGTGCCCCGGCTGCGCGAGCTGGGCCACGAGGTGCACGTGTGGACGGTGGACGAACCGGCCGACGTCGAGCTCTGCCTGGAGCTCGGCGTCTCCGCGATCATCACCAACCGGCCCGCCGAGGTGCTGGCGCAGCTCGGGCGGTGACCCGGGCGGTGGTCCCGGACGGGAACCGCCGCCGTACCGGTGGGGCCCGATCACTCTGGTCGGCAGTCAAACCTTCCGCGCACGGTATTGCCGGAATTCCTGCGCGCGGGCGACGGAGGGTGAGCACGGAATGGCCCCTCGGCGACCCTGGGTCGCGCCGCTCGAAATGGACTCGCGGGATCCCCCGATGGTCGTTTCCGACGCATTACCAAGGGGCATCCATCCCTCGGCATACGCTGAAGGAGGTCCGGGGGTGGCGTTGATGGTGGCGCGTGAAGTGCCTACTTCATCGACCATGGCAGTGCCGCACGGCCCAGCGAGTGTCGGGGTCGCACGGCGCCGACTGCGTCGAGATCTCGGTGACCGGCAGATACCGGAACCGGTCATCGATGATGCTGTACTGATCCTTTCCGAACTGTTGAGCAACGCCTGTCGGTACGCCCGTCCGCTCGGCCCGCTGCGGGCCCTGGGCCGAGGGGCCCGGGCCGAGGTGGTGGACCAGCTGCTGGTCGGCGTCCCCTCCGGGACGCATCCGGCGCCAGGCGGCCGGGAGCGCGAGGACGGCCCGGCCGAGCCGGACGGCGGGGTGCTGGTCCGCTGGCAGATGCACGCGGACGGCGTGCTCACCCTGGAGGTCACCGACGGCGGCGCGGCCACCCGGCCGGCGCCCGCCAGTCCCTCGCTGTCCTCGCGCGGCGGCCGCGGCCTGGGCATCGTCGACCAACTGGCCAGCGACTGGGGCGTCCGCGACGCGCCCGGCGAGGTGACGGTCTGGGCGGCGCTGCCCGCCCGCGCCCGGCACGCCCGGCGCACCGGGGGCGACGCCCGCAGCGCGTAGGGCCCGTCCGCCGGGCCACGACGCCCGCCCCGGCGTGTTCCCGCGCGCCGGGGGAACCTCAGTAGGCTTCCCGGTGAACAGGACCACCGTCCCCGGGAGAGCCGCACCATGGGCAAGAAGGCCGCCAAGAAGGCGCCGCAGCGCCAGTCCACCACCACCGTCACGGGCGAGATCCCCGTGGTCGGGGCCCGCGAGGACTGCCCCTGCGGCTCGGGCCGCCGCTACAAGGCCTGCCACGGCCGGGAGGCCTCGCACGCCGTGCAGGAGCTGGTGCACCGCCCGTTCGAGGGCCTGCCGGGCGAGGCCGACTGGGTGGCGCTGCGCGAGCTGGTGCCCGCCGCCACGGTGCCGCTGACGCTGGCCGCCGGGGTGGCCCCGACCGCCGGGGGTGACGTCCCGTCGGTGACCCTGGCGACCGTGCTGCCGCTCGCCTGGCCGGCCCTGCGCCGGCCGGACGGCTCGATCCTGCTGGGCCTGCAGACCCAGTCCTCCTCCGGCGACCTCAGCCGCGACCTCGCGGACGCCCTGGAGCTGGCCCTGGCCACCGAGCCGGGCAGCCCCGTCCCGGCCCGCCGGACCGTCCCCGGCGGCCGCCGCCTGCAGGACCTGCTGGACACCACCGCCCCCTTCACGCCGACCGTGCACACCGGCTTCGAGTTCTGGCTGGAGGACGCCGAGACCGCCACCGGCGAGGTCGCCGCCTCGCTGGAGCGCGCCAACGCCTCGGCCATCCCGACCGAGAAGCTCGACAGCGTCGACGCCGCCTACTGGTGCGGCACCCCGGACAAGAACCACCTGCGCTGGGTGATGACCGTGCCCGAGGAGCAGCTGCTGGACGCGCTGGCCCGGCTGAACGCGGCCGGCGAGGCCTCGCTCGGCCCGGACACCCGCCTGGTCGGCTCCTTCCGCGCGCACGGCCTGACCGTCCCGGTGTGGGACCTCCCGCTCGCCATGACCGCCGCCGACTGCGAGAAGCCGGCCGCCGAGTTCGGCGAGCGGCTCGCCGCCGTCCTCGCCGACGCCACTCCGCTGACCGCCGACGAGCGGCGTGCCCGCGCGAACCTGGTGAACCGTCAGGTCACCTTGAACTAAAGCGCGCAGGATCCGGGTGATACGCGTCACATTGTCGCCGCGAAGTCGCAATTTCCTGGCCTGGAGGGCGCCTTGGAAATTGGCGCGGACGCGGATCCTTGTTACTGTCTAAAGAGTCCGGCCGCTGGTGCATCCCCCGTCGCCAGCGGCCGGATCTTTTGTTTTTCCGGAACGCCCCGCACCGCCGGGCCCGGAGTCCGGCACGCACCGGCGGTCCGTCAGTGCGCCGAGCGGCCGCTGTCCAGCCGGACCGTCGCCTCCACCAACTCGCCCAGCAGCGGCCCGACCTGCGGCAGGGCGACCCCACCACCCACGGCCGGCCGCGGCGCCAGCACCCAGCGCACCCTCCCCCAGCCTCCGGCCGGGGGGTCCATGGCCCCGCCGCCGGGCGGCAGCGGCAGGAAGCCGCCCGGGCCGTGGTAGCGCAACGAGCCCGGCACCCAGGGGAGTTGGGCGAGCATCTCCCCCAACGCGTCGAGCGAGTACGGGGCCACCAGCAGCGCGTAGCGGCCCGGCATCGCGAGCACCGGCCCGAGCGGCAGCCGCAGCGCCCCCAGGTACACCAGTGCCCGGGCGCCGGCCGCCGCGGGCAGGCTGACCGCCGACACCGCGGAGCCGGTCGCGGCCAGCACCGGCGCGTCCGGGCTCTGCCGCTCCCACCACCAGCGCACCATCCGGGCGTCCGTGGTGGCGGCCAGCAGCGAGGGGTCGTGCGGGTGGGCGCCGGGCGCCGGGCAGTCCGGGTCGCCGCAGGAACAGCGGCCGCCGCACAGCACGGTGCCCGGCACCACCGGCCAACGGTGTTCGACGGCGGCCGTCAGGGCCGCGGCCAGCCGGGCGGACGACTCCTGCGACTGCGACCGGCTCTTCGGGCTCTCCGGATTCTCACGCATGGCGCTCGTTCCTTTCCCTGACCGCTCGGTTCGCTCCGCCCCACCGACGACCGTCGGAACCCGCCGCACGGGCCGGCGGCGGCACGGCCCCGGAGAAGCGCGGAGCGGGGGCGGGCGGCACGGCGGACGGCGCGGCTACGACGTGGAGCACGGTGTGGAGCACGACATGAGAAGGGCCGCGCACTGGAACAGCCCCTGGAACGAGAATCCCGTACGCGACCGGATGGACGCCGCCCGGGCACGCTTGGTTCCACCGTACGAGTGAGAGACTTCCGGCCAGCCGGGAGCGCGGGCGGCGCGGACATACGATCCGCACGGCCGCCCGGTCCGTCCCCTCCGTTCTGCCCGTTCCCGGCTCGCTCCATGCCTGCGGGCACGACCGGCGCGCGCAGGGACCGCGCACGCCCTCCGACCGGGTCGAGCAGCCGCGCAACCGGCCACCGCGTCGGCCCGGATCTGGACATGCCCCGAATGGCCTGTGTAGAAGTGGTGGCATTGCTGTCGATCAATGACGAGTAGTAGCGAATCGAGGCGAAACACGCCCTTTGGCCGTGCTCGCTCCACGTTGGCCGTATCTGGGGGTTCCGCATGGCACGTAGCACCGCGTCAGGAGTGGCGGCATGACCAACTCCCACCCGTCGGCGTCCCACCCGTCGCCGACGACCGCCGAACCGGGCGAACCGGGCTGCGCAGGCGGCCTCACCGTCCTCGACCCGCCCGACCTGCTCGGACCCGCCGACGGCGTGGACGACGGCCCCGCGGCACCGTCCGCCACCCTGCAGGACCGTTTGGCCGGACGCCTGTCCGATATCACCAGCCTGCACGAGCACACCGCGCGCCTGGCCCGCGCCCGAGGACTCGCCGCCACCCTGGACGCCGTCCTCGCCTCCGGCGCCGCCCTGCTCGGTGCCGGCCGCGGCGTCCTGGTCACCCTGACGCCCGACGGCGGCCCCGGCCAGCCCGTCGGCCTCGGCCTCGACCGGGCCAGCCTCGGCGCCCTGGAGACCGTCCCGACCGAACAGAGCCTGCTGGCCCGGCTGCTGAGCGAGCACGACCGGCCCGAGGAACTGCACTCCCCCGACCTCGCCGAGGACCCCGCCGTCGGTGGCCGACTGCGCGAACTCGCCGTCCACCTCGGCCTCGGCGGCGCCGTCGGCCTGCCGCTCGCCACCGTCGAGGACGGCCCGCTCGCCGCCGCCGTCTGGTTCTACGACCGGCCCGCCGAACCCACCCGGCGCCAGCGCGAACTGGCCCGGAGCTACTGCGAGTTCGCCGCGCCGCTGCTCGCCGGGCAGCTGGAGTGCGAGCGCATCCGGCGCACCACCGAGGCGCTGCGCCGGGGCCTGCTGCCGGACCACCTCCCCCGGGCCGCCGGGCTGCGCCTGGCCGGCCGGGTCGTCCCGGCCGGCCTGGACCGCTCCAGCGGCAGCGACTGGTACGACGCCATCCCGCTGCCGGACGGCACCGTCGGCCTCACCGTCGGCTCGGTCTCCGGCGACGGCCCCGGCGCGGGCCCCGGCTCCGCCCCCGGCGCGGCCGCCGCGATGGGCCGGGTCCGAGCCGCGCTGCGGGCGTACGCGGTGCTGGAGGGCGAGGACCCGGTCTCCGTCCTCGGCGACCTGGAACTGCTGCTCAAGACCACCGAGCCGAGCCGCACCGCCACCGCCGTCTACGCCTGGGTCGAACCCGAGGAGCGCCGGATCACCCTGGCCGGGGCCGGGCACTGCCCGCCGGTCCTGGTCGGCCGGCACGGCGCCGAGTTCGTGGAGACCTCGCTCTCCGCGCCGCTCGGCATGCTGGCCTGCTGGGAGGCCCCCGGGGTCGAGTTCACCGCCGAGCGCGGCGACACCCTGCTGCTCTACACCGAGGGCCTGGCCCGCCACTGCGGCCCGACCCTGCACGCCGGACAGGCCAACCTGCGCCGGGCCGCCGCCGACGCCCCGCGCGACGTGCGGATCGACCCGGACCGGCTCTGCGCCCACCTGCTGGCCGTCTGCCCGGACCCGGACGCCGCCCCGGCCACCGACGACCTGATGCTGCTGGCCGCCCGCTTCGAGTAGGCGTTCGAGCAGGCGTGCGAACCCCGGACCGGTGAGCGGCCGGGCGTCCGTACCATGGACGCACGGCCGCCCGCGCGTGTCGCGACCCGACACCTCCCCCGAGGGCGGCGGTACCACCCCCAAGGAGGCGTTGCACGTGACCGAGGACCGGACCCCCGCGGTGGCCGAGAATCCCGAGGCCGAGGGCGGCGAGGAGCCGCCGCAGTTCAAGGGCCGCAAGAACGGCCTCTACGGCGAGATCTCGGACGAGCTGTCCGCCTCGATGAAGTCCGGCTGGGCCGACACCGAGCTGCACGGCCTCGCCCCGATCGCCCAGGCCGGGTACGCGGCCGAGCGCCGTGCCAAGCTGTCCGCCGCCCACCCCGGCGTGCGCCTGGTCGTCCCCGCGGGCAACCTGCGGGTGCGTTCCAACGACACCGACTACAGCTTCCGCGCCGCCAGCGAGTACGTGCACCTCACCGGTGACCAGACCGAGGACGCGGTGCTGGTCGGCGAGCCGACCGGCGACGCCGGCCACGAGTTCACGCTCTACCTGCTGCCCCGCTCCGACCGCGAGAACGGCGAGTTCTGGCTCGACGGCTACGGCGAGCTGTGGGTCGGCCGCCGGCACAGCCTGAGCGAGCAGGAGCAGCTGCTCGGCCTGCCGGCCCGCGACGTCCGCAAGGCCGCCGAGGAGCTGGCCGAGCGCGCCAAGGGCTCCGCCGTACCGACCCGGATCGTCCGCGGCTACGACGCCGGCCTGGAGGCCGCGCTCGCCGAGGTGCTGGACGCCGACAAGGACGCCGAGTTCAAGGAGTTCCTGAGCGGCCTGCGGCTGGTCAAGGACGAGTGGGAGATCGGCGAGCTGCGAGCCGCCTGCGACGCCACCGTCAACGGCTTCACCGACGTCGTCCGCGAGCTCGGCCAGGCCGTCGCCACCTCGGAGCGCTGGATCGAGGGCACCTTCTGGCGCCGCGCCCGGGTCGAGGGCAACGACGTCGGCTACGGCACCATCGCCGCCGCCGGCCCGCACGCCACCACGCTGCACTGGGTCCGCAACGACGGCGACGTGCGCCCCGGCGAGCTGCTGCTGCTGGACGCGGGCGTGGAGACCCACACCCTCTACACCGCCGACGTCACCCGCACCCTGCCGATCAACGGCTCCTTCACCGAGCTGCAGCGCAGGATCTACGACGCGGTGTACGACGCGCAGGAGGCCGGCATCGCCGCGGTCAGGCCGGGCGCCCGGTTCCGCGACTTCCACGACGCCTCGCAGCGCGTCCTCGCCGAGCGGCTGCTCGCCTGGGGCCTGCTGGACGCCTCGGCGTACGACGTCGAGAAGGTCCTGGAGCTCGGCCTGCAGCGCCGCTGGACCCTCCACGGCACCGGCCACATGCTCGGTCTGGACGTCCACGACTGCGCCCACTCCCGCCGCGAGGAGCACGTCGACGCCCTGCTGGTGCCCGGCATGGTGCTCACCGTCGAGCCCGGCCTGTACTTCCAGCAGGACGACCTGACCGTGCCGGAGGAGTACCGCGGCATCGGCGTCCGGATCGAGGACGACATCCTGGTCACCGCGGACGGCAACGAGAACCTCTCGGCGGGGCTGCCGCGCCGCTCCGAGGACGTCGAGGCGTGGATGGCCTCGCTCGCCTGAACCGATGACCAGAGTGCCGGCCGAACGCCGGCCGAGCGCTGAGGGCCCGGCCTCCCGGTGACGGGGGCCGGGCCCTTGGCGCACTACCAGACGAGCCTGACCGCGATGTCCTGGCGGGCGACCACGGTCAGGTCACCACCGTGGTACGGGAGCACGGCCTGCGCCCGCAAGGGCATGTCGCCGGGCCCGCTCCTGGGCCCCATCGTCAGCCGGTAGGTCAGCTTCCTGCTCTGCCCCGGGGCCAGCGAGAACAGCTCCGAGTCCCGTGCCGTGGCGTAGGACGTGTCGCCGGCCGGGGACATCGGCTTCGTGATCCAGCCGCTGTCGGTCTGCAGCTCCAGCTTGCCGTCGTTGGGCAGCTGCTGGCCGGGCACGGTCGGCGTGCCCGCGTAGCGGTCCGTGAAGACCAGGGGCTCCAGCTGGCCGGAGGCGCTCCGGCCGTCGTTCCGGAAGGTCACCGAGAAGGTGACGACCGCACTCCCCACCCGCAGCTGCTGGCCGGCCGCGAGGCCGTCGATGCTGACCGCGACGTCGCTCGGGCGGGCGCCGCCGTCGCCTGTGGAGCCTGGCCGTGCCCGCTCACGTCGAGGCTGTTGACGATCGACTGCAGCCCGGGCTGGTAGTCCTCCTTGAGGCCGACCGCCGAGACGAACACCTGGTCCTTGGGCAGCGCCCAGATCTGCGCCGTGAAGGGCGACTGGCCGCAGGTCACCTGCCACTGCGACTTGAGCGCGGGACGGCCGGAGACGGTGGGCGTGCTCTTCGTCGGTCCCGTACTGCTGACGGCCTCTCCCGCGGCGGGCGGATGGGGATCGCCCCAGATCGGGCAGTTGGGCTGGTGGCCCCAACCGCTCTGCGCGTCGAGGTCGGCGGTCGACGGCCAGCCCGGCGACTCGGTGTCGAAGACCGCCAGGTCCACCCCGTACGGCTGGCAGTTCTGCGCGGAGGCGCCCTGCGGGGCCCCCGGGCTGAGCACGCACAGGTGGAAGTCCGCCGGGTCGGCGGGCGAGACCCGCCAGCCGGCCGGCACCTTCAGCTTGACGCCGCGGAAGGTGTACGGCGTGGCCGGACCGGTCGGAGCTCCGGTGGCCGACCGGCTCGACGTCGGGGTGACGTCGGCCAGCGGGCCTTCGGTCCGCGCGTCACCGGTCGGGGTGGCACCGGCGCCGGCGCTCGGGGTCGGGGTGGGCGTCGGACCGGGCGAGGCGGTGAGGCCGGCGGCCGGGGGCGGGGGGACGTCCTGCTTGGCGACCGGACTGCCGTGCAGCGTGACCACGCCGATCGCCGCCGCGGCGGCGAGGCCGAGCAGCGGCACGGTGACCGCGTACACCGGGCGCAGCCGTCGCACCCTGGTCCTCGGGGGCGCGGCCGGACGCAGGTCGTGGGCGGTGATCAGGGATGTCCGGGCGTTCATCGCCTCGCGGAGCAGCCGTTCCATCGGGCTACCGGCCGATCCGTCGTCGTCACCGCCGCCCGGGCGGGGGAGCTTGTCGGTCATCGAACCTTCTCCAGGTGCTTTTCCAAGGCGTCCAGGGCGCGACTGGCGGTGGACTTCACGGCACCCCGGGACAGGCCCAGGGTCTCGGCTATCTGCGCCTCCGACATGTCGGACCAGTAGCGCAACACCAGCACCTCGCGCTGGCGGGGGGTCAACTCCTGCAGGGCGACGAGCACCCGGCGGTGCTCGTCGTTGAGCACGGCGTGGTCCTCGGCGGAGGGGGCGTCGGCCTCGTGCGGGGGCACGTACTCCCGGGCGGTCCTACGACGGCGCAGCATCGAGCGGGCGCCGTTGACCACCGAGGTCCGCAGGTACCCGAGCGCGTTGTCGAGGTCGTCCAGGTGCTCGCCGTGGCGCTGGTAGAGCTGGGTGAAGGCCTCCTGCACGACGTCCTCGGCCAGGTCCTGGTGGTCGACCAGCAGGACGGCCATCCGGACCAGGCCCAGCCGGTGGGCGTGGTACAGGTCGGTCAGGGTGGGCCGGTCCTCCGCGGGCTTGCGGCCGCCGAGCAGCAGCCGGAAGCCGGAGCGTCGCCGGGCCGCCTGCTGGTCGGTGGTGACCAGGTGGTCGGGCTCACCGGCCTCCTGCGCACCGAACAGGGCGACGAGCACTCCGCGGGCTCCGCGGACGGAGACGCCTCGACCCCGCCGTGGCGCGGCGAACGGCCCGATGGCCATGGACATGTACGGTTCCGCTTTCCCCCGGGACGGCGACGGCTTGCGAGCCGTCACCGTCAGGCACTGATCAAGGTCCTGATCGCGGAGATCTTCGCAGCCGCCTCCGGCCCCGTTTCCTCCGCCCCCGTAGTGATGGACGTGTGGGACGGGCGGAGGTTGCAGGGGGATCCGAGGAAACATCCGGGGTGGCCGCAACGGCTACACTCACCGGGATTCCGCCACCCGTGAGCAGGGGGTTCCGCATGGCCGAGCAGAACGCCGAGCAGAACGCCGGGCAGAACGCCGGGCTTATCGCCGGCCCCACCGCCGAGCAGAACGCCGGAGGCCGGGCCGCCTCGTCCCGCCCGGTGGCCGTCACCATCGGTCGGCGCCCGGAGCCCGTGCACGACGTCGCGGTGTACGCCTTCGAGGGCATGGCGCCGTTCGAACTCGGCGTGGTGGTCGAGGTGTTCGGACTGGCGCGGCCCGAGCTGGGCGGGCTGCTGGCGGCGCCCTGGTACGGCCTGAAGGTGTGCGCCGACCGGCCGGGGACGGCGCTGGACGCGGTGGGCGGCTTCGCGCTGACGGCCCGTCACGGCCTGGACGACCTCGCGGCGGCCGACACCGTCGTCATCCCGGGGGTACGCGACGCCTTCAGCGGCGTGGGGGCACCTTCCGGCCGCCAGGCTGGGGGGGTCTCCCCCGGCCTGGTCGAGGCACTGCGGACGGCGCACGAGCGCGGCGCCCGGATCGTCTCGATCTGCTCGGGCGCCTTCGCGCTGGCCGCCGCCGGGCTGCTGGACGGCAGGGAGGCGACCACCCACTGGCGGTACGCCGAACTGCTCCAGCAGCGCTATCCGCGGGTGCGGGTCAACCCGGGCGTGCTGTACGTGGACAACGGCGACGTGCTGACCAGTGCGGGCAGCGCGGCCGGCATCGACCTGTGCCTGCACCTGGTCCGGCGGGACCACGGCGCGAAGGTGGCCAACAGCGTGGCCCGCCGCTTCGTGGTGGCGCCGCACCGGGACGGCGGGCAGGCCCAGTTCATCGAGGCGGCGGTCCGTCCGGTCGAGGAGGACGAGGACGGCATCGCCCGCAGCATGCAGTGGGCCCTGGACCACCTGTCCGACCCGCTGACCGTCTCGGTTCTGGCGCGGGCCGCCCGGATGTCGGACCGCTCGTACCTGCGGCACTTCACCGCCCGCAACGGCAACAGCCCGATGCGCTGGGTGGTCACCCAGCGCATCGCGGCCAGTCTGGCGCTGCTGGAGTCGCCGGAGGGGTCGGTGGAGGAGATCGCCGCGGCGGTCGGCTTCGAGAGCGCCGCGACCTTCCGCCACCACTTCGGCCGGGTGATGCGCACCTCACCGACCGCCTACCGGCGCTCCTTCGGTCGCGGGGTGGTGTGACGCCCTACGCCTGCTCGTGCCGGTCGGCGTTGGCCACGATGGCGTCGTGCAGCCACTGCGCCAGGCCGGGGGCGAGCTCCTCGTAGGTGCTGTTCCAGCGCGGGTCCGAGACGTACAGACAGGCCAGGCCGCGGTGAATGGCGAAGGTGCAGTCGTAGAAGTTCCGGCAGATGTGCTGCCGGTGTGCCTCGGCGAGGTCCGTCGCCACGGTGCCGTCGGCCGGCTCACCGGCCGTGACCGCCGCGGCCAGGCGGGTGTTGAGCTCGGTCATCTCGGTCTGGATGCGCTGCCAGTCGGCCTTGGTGTAGCCGCCGGTGCGGCGCTGGGACTCGGCCCAGGCCGCGGTGTCGCCCCAGCGCTGTTCGGCCTCCTGTTCCCAGTCCTCCTGGTAGCCCTCGCCGAAGATCTCGAACTTCTCCTCCGGGGTCAGCTGAATGCCCATCCTGCGTGCCTCCATGGCGTGTTCGACGGCTGTGGCGAGGTCCTGGAGATGCCGGATCCGGTCGGTCAGCAGCCGGTGCTGCCGCCGGAGGTGCTCGTGCGGGCTGACCGAGTCGTCGTCCAGGATCGCCGCGATCTCCTCCAGGGGGAACCCGAGCTCGCGGTAGAACAGGATCTGCTGCAGCCGGTCGAGGTCGGCGTCCACGTAGCGGCGGTAGCCGGCCCGGGTGCGGCCCGCGGGGGACAGCAGGCCGATCTCGTCGTAGTGGTGCAGGGTGCGGACGGTCACCTTGGCGATCTTCGCCACGGCGCCGACCGAGAGGCCCTGGTCCTCGCTCATCCGGAAACTCTCCTCCCTGGTGGTGACCACCACCCTGCGCTCTCACGTCGCGTGAGGGTCAAGCCGCGGCCCCCAGGGGCGGGCTCGGGCGCCGACCGGCTTCGGGGGCGTCCGGGCGCCGACCGGCTCCCAGCAGGGAGGCCCAGGGCACCCGACCGGCTCCCGGGACGGGCTCAGGCGCCGACCAGCTCCCGCTCGCGCCGCCGGGCCGTCCGGCGGCGCCCGTCCCCGCCGCCCCGGACCGGCGGCCGCGGTCGGCGGGTCTGCTGGGTGGGCCAGAGCAGCACGTACGCGGCGGAGACCACCACGAAGGCGAGCCGGACGAGGCCGCGGGCCGGGTCGGACGGGAGGAACAGCGTGCCGCCGTACAGCGCCACCAGCGCGATCCAGCTCCACCACGGGACGAGCCGCTTCTGCCCGACCGCGTCCCAGAGCAGGGTGCCGAGCAGGATCGAGGCGGTGTAGTACGTGTAGACGCTCGGGTCGAGCAGGATCCGGGCGTCCGCGCCGAGCAGCACCACGGCCGGCCAGCGGCCGCGCCAGACCGCGATGCAGCCGAGGCCGATCCCGAGCCCGAACTGGGTCGGGCGGTCCCACCAGGGCGTGGACGGGTCGGTGACCCCGAACCAGCGCAGCGCGGAGGCCGGCTGGGTGGGGATGGTGAACTTGGCGGCCGCCATGGTGTCCAGATTGCCCAGGTAGAACGGCAGCCAGGCGATCGCCACCAGGACGCAGAACCAGAGCGCGGTGCGCAGCCAGGCGGGCCGGGGCAGGGCCAGGATCAGCGGGGCGAAGGCGATCGCCCAGGGCTTGGAGTCGACCGCCAGGGCCAGGAAGACCGCGACCTGGACGGGCTTGCCGCGGGCCAGCGCGTGGGCCGCGAGGGTGGTGAAGAACAGCGCGAGGACGTCGTCCAGGTGCGCGAAGCGGACCGAGACCTCGACCCACATCGGGATGAACGCCAGCCCGGCGATCAGCAGTCGCTGCTGGAGCCGGCGGTGGTTGGTGCCGGTGCCGAGGTAGTACAGGGCCGCGGTGCGGCCGACCAGCACCAGCATCACCAGGCCGAGCCCGGCGCTCACCGCCTCGGCGACCAGCTGGCCGACGTGCGGCGAGAACGGGGCGGTGAGCCGCGCGGCTGCCAGGCTGACCGGACCGATCTGCAGCTCGGGGTGGTGGGCGTAGAGCGAGAGGCCGCCGTCGGGCTGGCCGCTGAAGAGCAGCTGCTCGCCCTGGCGCAGGTAGTGCCAGGAGAAGCCGCCGCTGGGCTCGACCAGGAAGAACCAGAGCACCGTCCACGCCGTCAGCAGCACATGGTGTCTGCGGAGCGGCAGACCCGCGATCCGACCGGTCGCGGATTCGTAGTCGGTGGTGGCCCGTGTCGTGCGTTCTCCCCGCACCTGTCCCTCTCCCCGCCGTTCCGCCCCCCTCCGGCCGGACATCCTATGTGACGGAGGAGTACCGCCCGTGCCGCCCGGCAGTCCTCCGTGAGAACGGCCGGGCGACACGCGGTACTCGGGAAGAGCCACCCGCCCCGTCGGCCCCGGGCCGGCCCTGCCGACCCGGGACCCGACGGTCGCGGGTCAGCTCTGCCGGCCCGCCTTGCGGCGACGCAGCACCACGAGGGTGCCGACACCGGCGACCAGCACGGCGCCGCCGGCGGCCGCGATCGCGGTCGTGTCATCGCCGCCACCGGTGGTGGCCAGGCTCTTGTCCGCGTCGGCGGCGGCCGTCTTGGCCTTGGTCACGACGGCCGGGGTGATCTTCGGCGGGGCGACCTTCGGGACGTCCACCGGGAAGTCGATCGGCTGCTGGGCGTCGGTGCTGCTACCGGACGGCGACGGGGTGGTGGTCTCACCGGAACCGGAGTCGGTCGGGGATGCGGACGGCGAGGCGGTGCCGGTGGCCGAGGTGGTCGGCGCCGGGGTGGTCGGCGTGGTGGTGGTCGGCGTGGTGGTGGGGGTCCCCGTCGCGGTGGTCGTGGACGACGCGGTGGCGGTCGGGCTCGGCTTGCCGGTCTTGGTCGGGGTGGGGGTCGGGCTGGGCTTGCCACTGCCGCCACCGGCCTTGATGGTGAAGCCGGCGCCCTTGATCCCGTCGCAGCTGAAGTGGCCGTTGTCGGACTCGTCGTCGGCGTTGGCCGAGAAGACCACCGGCACGACGCCGGCCTTGCCCAGCGGGGTGTCCTTGGTGAAGGAGACCCGGACGTCGATGTCGATCCGCTTGCCCGGGGCGAGGTAGAGCAGGGCGTCGTCGGCGGGGCCGCCGTCGGTCACGCCACCGAGCAGGATCAGCACCGCGCTGTCGTCGCTGTCACCGCCACCGGGAGCGACCGAGCCGGTCCGCCAGGTGCCGCCGCCGGGCAGGCCGGCCGGCAGCTGGTACTCGACCTTGAGGTCCTTCGCCTTGAGCGTGCCGGCCTTGTTCTTGAACTTCAGCAGCGGGAAGGCGACGAAGTCGTTCGTGGCCGAGTTCTGGATCCGGTAGGAGAAGACGCGGGCGGGGCCGCCGGCGACGAAGGTGTCCGGGACGCCGCGAACCGAGAGGTCGAGGCTCTGGTGCTTCGCCTGCCCGGCCTGAGCGGCGGCGGACGTGGCAGCGGCGGACGGGGCGGCCGCGGACGGGGTGCCGGGGGAACCGACGGCCATGGCGCCCTGGGCGCCGGTGAGCACCAGCGAGGACGCGAGCGCGGCGACGCCGGCCAGGGCAAGACTGCGACGTATGGACAAGGAGACCTCACGGAAGTGTCCGGGCGAGGCCCGGGCGCGAGGGGGCGGCCGCAGACGCCGCGAACCCCCCGCGAAGCTGAAAGTCCGACGGAGATTACCGAACGATCCAGCCAATCCGGAAGGCAGGTGCCCCGCTGTGACGCACTCCTGGCGCCGGGGCGCCCGAATCGCCCAACTACGTCCCCCGGTAAGGCCTTTGCGATTTGCCAAAAGATGACCGCAGAGTGACGGGTACACGCCCGGAATGACGGTACCGCACGGTCCTCGGTGGCGTGAATACGTCAGTGGCCCCGGGGTGGCGTGGTGCCCGCCCGGGGCCACGGCGCCGACCCGGGTCGCCGCCGGGTCGGCCCGGTCAGCCCGGCCAGCCCGGTCAGCCCGGTCAGCCGGAGAAGAAGGACTTGGCCGCGATCAGCGCCCGCTCGTCGCGCAGGACGTCCCCCGGGCGGGTGCCGTTGCCGATCAGCGCGCCGCCCCAGCGCATCCCCATGTACTCCGCGGTCAGCTTGAGCGTGCCGATCATGGGCTCGGCCTTGTCCTCGGTGCCGGCCAGGACGGTGACGCCCCACAGCGTGCCGCCGTTCATCCCGGCGCGGAAGTCCACCCCGGGCACCCGGAACCAGGCCGACCAGTGGTCGAGGTAGAGCTTGGCGGTGGTCGGCAGCGTGTACCAGTACACCGGCGCGACGAAGACCAGGTCGGTGGCGTCCAGGGTGGCCTCCAGCAGGGTCCGCTCGTGGCCGACCGGCTCCGGGTAACTGCCGTCACCGGTGTGCCGCAGGTCCTGGAAGGGCGGCAGCGGGTGGTCGGCGAGCCGCAGCCAGCGCTGCTCCGCGCCCTCGGGCAGGCTCGCCTCGGCCGCCAGCCGGGCGAGTTGTTCGGAGTTGCCACCGGCGCGCGAGCTGGCGTCGAGGAACAGGAAACGGCGCGGCGCCTCGGCGCCGGACGGCTGGGCGGTCATCGGTACTCCCCCGGTCAGGTGTTGCGGACAGGGGTGCGAGCACCCGTCGCGCGCCGGGTATTCCGCGCCCGCGCCCCGACCGGGCCCCGCGCGCCGGGCACACCCCCGAAGCCCGCCCGGCCCCTGCCTGACGCTTCGGTACGCAGGGCGAGGGGGTCTTGCCGGGCGGCGCTCAGTCCGGCAGTCCGGCCCGGCGCCGGGCGACCTCGGCGACGGCCGCCCAGTCCTTCTCCCCGTCGCCGTGCGCCAGCGCGTCCAGGAAGGCGTCACGCAGGATGCCGCCGAACGGCAGCGGGACGTGGCGCGCGGCCCCGGCCTCCAGCGCCAGGCCGACGTCCTTGAGGCCGAGCGGCAACCGGAACCCGGCCGGCTCGTAACGGCGTTCGGCCACCATCGAGCCGTAGCCCGAGTAGATCGGCCCGGGGAAGAGCGTGCCGGTGAGCATCTCCACCAGGTCGGCGGGCCGCACTCCGTGGGCCTCGGCCAGGCTGCACGCCTCGGCCATCGACTCGATCGCGCAGGCCAGCAGGAAGTTGGTGCTGATCTTGGCGGTGTTGGCCTGCCGGGGCTCGTCACCGAAGCGCCAGGTGCGCTCGCCCATCGCGGCGAGCAGCGGCTCGGCCCGGTCCAACAGGTCGGGCGCGCCCGCGGCCAGGATGTTGAGCTTCCCCGCCTCCGCGACCGGGGGCCGGCCGAGGACGGGCGCGGCGACGTAGCCGATGCCGTGCCTGGCGTGCAGCTCCTCGGCGCGTTCGGCCAGTGCCAGTGAGACGGTGGCCATGTTGACGTGCAGGGTCGCCTTCGCGCCCGCCAGCAGCCCGGGGTCGAGCAGCAGCCCCTCGACCGCCTGGTCGTTGGCCAGCATGGAGACCACCGTGTCGGCGGCGAACACCTCGGCGAGCGAACCGGCCGCCTCCGCCCCCTGGGCCACCAGGGCGGTCACCGGCTCGGGCGAGCGGTTCCAGACCCGTACGGCGTGGCCGGCCCGCAGCAGGCTGCCGGCCATGCCCCGCCCCATCGCGCCCAGCCCCACGAAACCGACCGTCGCCCCGCTCATCCGCGCACTCCCGTCGTCGCCGCCACCCGTACGGTGGTCCGTCCGAGCCGACTGTACGTCAGGGGAGCGAGGGGGCCGGGGTGGTCAGTACCCGACCTGCGCTACGTGCGCGTCCGCCCGGCGTGATCCGAAGGACGCGCCCTATGCGACCCGGACGGGACGGCGGAGCCGGTTCGCGGCGGCTCCGCGCTCCAGCTCGGTGACCACGCGGTGGCGCAGCAGCTCGTACTGGGCCTGGAGCCGGCCGGGGCGGGCCGGGCGGGCGACGGGGCGGCCGGGGCCGACCAGCTCGTCCGGGCCGAACTGCTCGCGGGTGAGGTCGATCTCGAAGCCGGTCGCGAAGCGGTTCCACCAGTGGAGGTCCGTCCGGACCCCGTCGACGTGCACCTCGCCCATCATCAGCTCGCCGCCGAGCAGGTCGTGCACGACCATGGCCGTCACCCCGCACTGGCCGCGGGCGGGATTGTCGGGACGCCAGTGGGCAAGGTCCTCGGGCGCGCAGGTGTCGACACCCCAGGAGGAGCGGATCGCACGTTCGATGTCGTTGAGGGTCCACACCGTCATACCGGGAAGCCTGCCACGCGGCACTGACAACGACACCGGCTTTTCAAAGGGTCATCGCCTGTTCTGCGGCGACCCCTCCCCTGTTCACCCGAACGAGGACGAGGCGGGGTGGTGGGCGGGAGCACGGCGGCGGCTCCGGGAGCCGTGCGCCCGGCCGGCCCACCCCTCGGGGCCGGCCGGCCGATGGCTGGTCACTTCGCCGCGGTCACTTCCCCAGCGCTGCGACGCCGGCCTGCGCGAACTGCTCGTCCAGGTCGCCGCTGGGCGCGCCCGCGACGCCGATGCCCGCGACCGGGGCGCCCTTGGACTGCACCGGGGCGCCGCCGGCCAGGAACAGCGTGCCCGGGATGTCCTTCAGGTTCGGGGCCTGGGCCAGCCGCTTGGCCAGCTCCGAGGTCGGGGCGTTCCAGGAGACCGCGGTGAAGGCCTTCCGCTCGGCCGACTCGGTGGCCTGCGGACCGGCGCCGTCACCCTTGAGCAGGACCCGGGTGACGCCGTCCCGGTCGACCACGGCGACCGAGACGTGCTGGCCGGCCTTGTTCGCCGCGTCCAGGGCGGCCTGTGCGGCGCGGGTGGCGGCGTCGACGTTCAGGCCGGTGCTCTGGGCGAGGTTCCTGTTCTGGGTGTCGACCTTGACGGCGGTCGGCGCGGCCGGGGTGTCGGTGGTCTCGGCGCTGGCCGAGACGGCGCCCACGCCGGCGGCGGCGAGCGCGGCGACGGCGAGCGCGGCGACGGCGGCGGTGCCGGCCAGCACCCGGGTGCGCACTGAGGTCTTCTTCATGGTCCAGCTCCTCAACGGGATCACGGGGTCTACGAGGTCCAGGGATCTGCGGGATCTGCGGGATCGACGGGAGGCCGTGGGCTCGCAGAGGTCCGCAGGGATTCGGGGCCGGGCGGCGGGGGACCGCCCCGGCTCCTGCTTCGATCCTCCGGCCGGTTCCGGGCGCGCGGCATCGACGGTCCGGCGCGACCCTCCGGGCATGATGGGGGACGGCGCCGTCAACCGATCGGCTGATGCGGGACCGGGCCGGACGGGTCACCATCGAGGCATCGGCGCAGGTCGGCCGCATCCGAGCGCAGGTCCGTACCGCTGAGCGCACAGCGCAGGGCGGTGCCACCGAGCACAGGTCCGTACGGCGAGCGCCGGTCCGCCACCGCAGTCGACCGACCGACGTCCGGAGCCCGTAGCGCCAGGAGCCACCGTGCAGCAGACCCGCCCGTCCGCCGGCCCGTCCCTCGACGCTCGCGACGCCGGGGACCCGGACGCCGGCCGGCTGGCGCTGCTGCTGGACTCCGCCTTCCTGCTGCTGCTCGCCGCCGCGCTCAGCCGCTACCTCACCCACCATGCCGACAGCCCCTGGATCCCCTGGGTGATCGGGCTGAGCACCGCCCTGGCCGTCGCCCAGCCGGCCGCTTCCTGGCTCGAACACCGCCGTCCGGCCGCTCCCGGCCGACCGCGCCGCCGACCGGTCGCGCTGGTGGTCGCGCTCTGGGTGGTGCTGGTGCTGCTCGCACCGAGCTTCGCCTGGTGCGCCGTCCCGCTGATCTACACGGGGCTGCGGGCGCTGCCCGCGAAGGCGGCGATCCCGCTGGTGGCGGCCCTGACGGTGCTGGTGGTGATCGCCGAGATCCGGCTGCCCGGCACCGCGGACGCCACGCTCGTGCTGCTGCCGCCCGCGGTGGCCGCGCTGGCCACCGGGGTGTTCCTGTTCATGGCCCGGCAGGCCGCCCGGCAGCGCGCGCTGATCGCCGACCTGGTCCGCACCCGGCGCGAACTCGCCGCCACCGAGCGGCGGGAGGGCACGCTCGCCGAGCGCGGGCGGTTGGCGATGGAGATCCACGACACTCTGGCGCAGGGCCTGTCCAGCCAGCAGATGCTGCTGCAGGCCGCCGACCGCACCTGGGACGCCGACCCGGCGACCGCCCGTACCCACGTCCGCACCGCCGCCGAGGTGGCCGCCCGCAACCTGGCCGAGGCCCGCCGCTTCGTCCACGACCTCGCCCCGGCCGAACTCGCCGACGGCGGCACCCTCGACCGGGCGCTGCGGGCCCTGGCCGAGCGGGAGTCCGCCGAGAGCGGACTACCGGTCCGGTTCCACCTGGACGGCGCGCCCGTCCCGCTGCCGACGGCCGTCCAGTCCGCGCTGCTGCGGATCGCCCAGGGGGCCCTGGCCAACGTCCGGGAGCACGCCGGAGCCTCGGCGGCCGCGATCACGCTCTCCTTCCTGGGCGACCAGGCCGTGCTGGACATCGCCGACGACGGCCAGGGCTTCGACCCCTCGGCCGGGGAGCGGAGCGCCGCAGGCAGCGCCCGCGGTTACGGCCTGCCGGCCATGCGCGCCCGGCTGCGGCAGCTGGGTGGCACGCTGACGGTGGAGAGCGCCCCCGGCGAGGGCACCGTCGTGTCCGCCGCGATCCCCCTGGAGCAGCGATGAACACAGCGCGCAACACCTCGAACGACGCACCGGGCAGTGCGTCCGGTACGGCGCCGGGCCCGTCGGCCGTCCGGCTGCTGGTCTGCGACGACCACGCGGTAGTACGGGCCGGCCTGCTGGCGCTGCTCGCCAGCGCGGGCGACATCGAGGTGGTCGGCGAGGCGAGCAACGGCGAGGAGGCCGTCGCGCTGGCCGCCGAGCTGGCGCCGCAGGTCGTGCTGATGGACCTCCAACTCGGCGAGGGCATCGACGGCGTCGAGGCCACCCGGCGGATCACCGCCGTCCCCGGCGGACCGCACGTCCTGGTGCTCACCACGTACGACACCGACGCCGACATCACCCGGGCCATCGCCGCGGGCGCCACCGGCTACCTGCTGAAGGCCGAGCGGCCCGAGGAGCTGTTCGCCGCCGTCCACGCGGCCGCGCAGGGCCGGACGGTGCTCTCGCCGCCGGTCGCCTCCCGGGTGATGGCGCAGATGCGGGCCCCCGCGCCGCAGCTCACGGTGCGCGAGCTGGACATCCTCGGACAGCTGGCGCAGGGGCTGGGAAACCGGGAGATCGCCCGGGCGCTGTTCATCAGCGAGGCGACGGTGAAGACCCATCTCGGGCGGATCTACGACAAGTTGGGCGTGGACACCCGGGCGGGCGCGGTGGCGGTGGCCAAGGAGCGCCGACTGCTGCGCTGAGCGCGCGCCTCGGGAGGCCCCCGCTCGACCCGTCACCCGAACCGTTCACTGCGCTGGGCAGTCGCGTGGTGTCGCTCCGTGGTGACATGATGCTTGGAATGTCGGATTCCGCGCCGCGCGATCCCTGGCGCCCCAGGCGTGCGGCACGACAGCGCACCACCCCGGCACGCCCCTGACGACGCCCCAACTGCCTGGTGGGACGCCCATCACACCGGCCCGACCGGACCACCACGATTGTGGATTTTTCGTGGATCTCACTATTGACAAACCAACCACGCGGTTTGTTAGCGTGAGATCAACGACGCCCCCGGAGGTGGGGCTCGCCGGGGTCTGTGCGGACGCTCTCGCCGGAGGGTGATGCCAGGGGGGGCGGCGGGATTGCCGGGGTGTCGGGGGGAGCGGCAGCGCCGAAGCCGCGCGACGAGGCGGCGTGGAGCGGGTCCGGGGGGACTCGCTCCACGCCTCCCCCGGCCCCTGCCGTGCGCTCACACCAGCGCACTCCAGTACGCGCAGTGCACATGGGGCAGCGGCGCCGGGTCGGGTTCACCGGCCCCGGGCAGCTCGGGCACCCGCTCCGAACGAGCCACCCCGAGCAGGCTCGCGGTCAGCCGCACCTCGCCGAACTCGCCGAAGCACAGCACCAGTCGGGAGCCGCTCCGAGTGGTCGCCGCGACTCCCGGCCGGTCCTGTCCGGCGTTCAGCGAGGTGATCGTCCATCCCCGCCGCCGCCAGTGCCGCTCCACCATCGCCGCCAACTCCGGCCTGCGGCCCGGCGACACGACGGTGAGCAGGTCCCGCCCCCGGGTGACGTACCAGAGCACCTCCGGCTCCCGCCGCCCCGGAGCGGACAACCGCATCCCCGCCCGCGGCACCGTCTCCCGCCAGACCGGCGCCGGCCGAACAGCGGCCATCGTGTCCCGGAGCAGCGTCTCGCAGTGCTCCGCGGCGTCGAGTTGACCATCCGTCACATCGGGCGCCAGCACCGGCCACCAGTCCGGCGCGGCCGACGCACCGTTACGGAAGCCGTCCGGGCATCCGAGGTTCAGTTCGGCACCACCTGATTGCACAGGGCCCTCCGTACTCCTCCCGGCGTTCAACCCGGGCAGGCATTCCGTCACTCCTTGGACGGTGGTCGGGCACGGACAGTTCCCTCTGTCGGCTCGCTCAAATTGCACTGCACGGTGCAGTTGAAGCATTGATCTGCACCGTGTAGTTTACTTTCTGAGCCGCCAAGGCCCGCACCGCCCAAGCCCTGACCCAGAACCGATCCGGAGGAACCCCGCCATGCCCACCATCGCCGTCGGCACCGCCCGCATCCCCTACCGCGTCGTCGGCGACGGCCCCGACACCCTCGTCCTGGTCCACGGCACCGGCCCCGGCTCCGGGATGTGGGACGCCATGCTGGACGCCTTCACCGACCGCTACACCGTGCTGCTGCCCGACCTCTCAGGCAGCGAGGCCGCCGAGGACGACGGCGCCCCGCTCACCCTGGAAACCCTCGCCGAGCAGGTCAACGCCGTGATCGACGACGCCGGCCGCGGCCAGGTCGACGTCCTCGGCTTCTCCCTCGGCGCCGTCGTCGCCACCGCGGCCGCCGCCCTGCGCCCCGACCAGGTCCGCCGCCTGATCGCCACGGCCGGCTGGATCAGCGCCGAACAGGACGAGTACCTGCGGCTCTCCATGGCCACCTGGCTCTCCCTCGCCGACGACCCCACCGCCTTCGGCCGCTACGCCACCCTCACCGCCTTCAGCCGCGGCTTCCTCAACCGCATCGGCCGCGAGGCCGTCGAGGCCAACACCTCCTACATGCGGCCGACCCCCGGCACCCTGCGCCACATCGCCCTCGACCTCGCCCTGGACCTCGGCCCGCTCCTCCCCCGCGTCCAGGCCCCCACCCTGGTGATCGGCTGCACCCAGGACGCCACCGTCCCGGTCGAGAACACCCGCCGCCTCCACGCCGCGCTCCCCACCAGCGCCTACACCGAGTTCGACACCGGCCACATCGCCCCCGCCGAAGAGCCCGCCGCCTTCGTCAAGACCGTCCGCGACTTCCTCGCCACCGCCTGAACCGGCCCGGCCGACCGTCGGCGCGGAACAACGAAGCCGCAGGTCATGCGACCTGCGGCTTTCGGTGGTGGAGCGGGCAACGGGAATCGGACTCGACATTCGTTGTCCTAGGATGAGCGCACGGTTGATCAGCCTGCGGGTGGCGTGCCCGTGCACGGCTGAGAGGCATCACGGTTCCCTTGCGCACATGACCCTCGTCTGCGGTCCCGGGCGAGAGCGGGCGTCTCGACATGATCGGACTCCCGCCAGTGCTTGATTCGCCCACGTCACCGCCCACCCGTCGGCAGGCCCGGGACGGTCTCGCACGGGTGAGAGCCCTGGCCGAAGGCCGCGGCCGGGGTGAGCCCGGGCCCCGGCTGGCCGTCGTCGACGGCATGCGGCTGATCGCCGCGCTCGCCGTTGCGGGATTCCACTACCTGAGTGCGATCCCGCACACGCTGTGGGGGCCGTCCCCGAAGGAGTTCGCCTACCCGCTGCACCACGCATCGATGTACGGCTGGCTCGGCGTCGAGGCCTTCTTCCTCATCAGCGGATTCGTCATCTGCATGAGCAGTTGGGGGCGCACGGCAGGACAGTTCGCCGTCTCGCGAATCTCCCGGCTCTACCCGGCCTACTGGTGCGCTCTCGTCCTGATCGTGGCCAGGATCGCGCTGATCCCCATGCAGACGCACGACGTCGCCGCGGTGATCCACCCCCGGATCGTCCTGGCCAACCTCACCATGTTCCCCGACGCCCTCCACGCCGACCTCCTGGACGGCGTCGCCTGGACCCTCGCGGTCGAGGCCCACTTCTACCTCCTCATGGCCGTCCTCCTGGCCTTCGGCACCACCTACCACCGGGTCATGGGGTTCTGCGTGGTCTGGCTCGCCGCCGGGATCGTCACCTCGGAGACGAAGAGCAAGTTCCTGGACGACCTCGTCCTCAGCCAGTACGCCGGCCTGTTCGTCGCCGGTATCGCGGTCTACCTCATGTACCGCTTCGGGCAGAACCTCATGCTCTGGACACTCCTCGGTTTCGCCTGGTGCTACGAACTGGCCATGCTCCCCATCCGGTTGTCCGGCCACTACCAGGAATGGGGGTCCAAGGCGCTCTGCTCCTGGACCGTCGCCAGCGCACTACTGACCGCCTTCCTGGCGCTCCTGCTCCTGGCCACCATCGGCCCACTCGCCCGCATCCGCTGGCGCTGGCTCATGACGGCCGGTGCGCTCACCTACCCCTTCTACCTGGTCCACCAGAGTCTCGGCCTGCCCATGGCCGGCGAACTCACCGTCCACGCCCACTGGCTCGGCCCATGGGGCCGACTCGCCCTCACCACCGTCTCGATGCTCCTCCTGGCCGGACTGATCCACCGCGTGGTCGAGAAGCCCATCGGCCGTGCCCTCCGCCGCCGCCTCGACCAGGCCCTCGACCGACACCCGAAGCAACCCGCCGACACCACTGCGCAGCCCCGCGAGGCGTAACCGCCCGCATCGGGACGAACCCGACCGGCCGGTAGCCGGCCGGGCTCGTCCTCCGCGTCCGTCCGCCCCGAGGTCAGCCACGGCCGGCCGGCGGACCGGAATCGACGCTTCCGGATACTGGGGCAGCAGGTGCGCCCGACTCATCGGTGGCCGAACGGCGTCCTGGCGCGAATCGGGCACGACGGGGCCGGACTGGTCCAGACAATGCGAAAGCCGCAGGTCGCTGACCTGCGGCTTTCGGTAGTGGAGCGGGCGACGAGAATCGAACTCGCGCTCTAAGCTTGGGAAGCTCATGTTCTACCATTAAACTACGCCCGCCTGATGAGCCGTCAGAGACCGCTCGATCCAGTGTCACTGTACCCCATCAGCCGCTGTGGTTGCACGGCCTGCCCGGGGCCGTGGCGGAGCCGATCGGGGGAAGGCCGGGGGCGTACTGTTTGGGCCGCGTGTGAGTGCTCCGGTGGGCGCGGGGTCGGGGCGGCGAGCCATGGTGTGGAATGTCCGGAACATCCCCTAATGTGACGCTGTCCCGGGGCCTGGCCGCCGGGGCGCGATGAGTACGGGTGAGCACTGGGTTAGGGATGGGAAGGGGATCGATGGAGCAGCGCGCCGTCGTTCGTTGTGCCGAGGGGCACCTGTTCAGCACCACCACGTTCCCGATGCAGAACCTCGGTCCGGGCCGGCTCGGGCCCGGGCGGTTGATCCGCTGTCCGCAGTGCGGACGGCTCCGGAGCTCGGTGCGGGCCGACGTGCGGGAGCTGTCCACGGCCCAACTGGCGCAGGCGATGCGGTTGGAGGCCGCTGAGTTCCTGGCCTGACGGCCGGCGGGAGGGCACCCGGGGCCCCGGACGGATTCGTCCGGGGCCCCGTCGTGCACGTAACCTCGAAGCGTGCTGCTCTCTGACAAGGACATCCGGACCGAAATCGACCTGGGCCGGGTCGTCGTCGACCCGTTCGACCCGGCGATGATCCAGCCGTCGAGCATCGACGTGCGCCTCGACCGCTTCTTCCGCGTGTTCGAGAACCACAAGTACCCGCACATCGACCCCTCCGAGGAGCAGCCGGACCTGACCCGGCTGGTCGAGCCGGAGGGCGACGAGGCGTTCATCCTGCACCCCGGCGAGTTCGTGCTGGCCTCGACGTACGAGGTCATCACGCTGCCCGAGGACGTGGCCTCCCGGCTGGAGGGCAAGTCGAGCCTCGGCCGGCTGGGCCTGCTCACCCACTCCACGGCGGGCTTCATCGACCCCGGCTTCAGCGGCCACGTGACGCTGGAGCTGTCGAACGTCGCGACCCTGCCGATCAAGCTCTACCCGGGGATGAAGATCGGGCAGCTGTGCCTGTTCCGGCTCTCCTCGCCGTCGGAGCACCCGTACGGCTCCGAGCGCTACGGCTCGCGCTACCAGGGCCAGCGCGGCCCGACGCCGTCCCGCTCGTACCTGAACTTCCACCGCAGCCAGGTCTGACCGCACCACGCACCACCCTGACCGCACCACGACGGAGTGCACGCACGGCGGGCGGCCATCCCCTCGGACGAGGGAATGGCCGCCCGCGGCGTTTCCCGGGCCCGCCGCGCCGCTCAGGCCCGCTTCGGGCTGGTGACCGCGACCAGCTCGGCGCCGTCCTCGGACAGCCGCAGCTCGGTGCGCAGCTCGGCGAGCTCGCCGAGGTGGTGCAGGTGGGTGCCGCCGCAGAAGATCTGCGCGCCGCCCTCGGGCAGCTCGCAGTGCCACTGGCGGCGGGCGGTCAGCTCGGGGCCGGGGACGTCGATCCGGACCGGGGCGTCGGCCGCGACCCAGGCCGCGAGCCGCGCGTTGACGGCCTCGGTGAGGGCGGGCAGGGCGTCGGCGAGGGCGGGGAAGTCCTCGGTGGCGTCGACGGTGAAACCCTTCTTCTTCAGCGACTTGCCGAGCCGGTAGGTGTCGGTGCTGGCCTGGGTGTCCATCACCGAACTGGCCATGGCGAGGCTGTCGAAGTCGGGGTTGCCGAAGGCGTCCGAGCGGCCCGGGTCCTTGCGCCAGCGCGGGGCGAGCGCGGCGTTGAGGGCGAGGGCGAGCAGGTGGCAGCCGCTGTGCGAGGCGCTCAGGGCGGCCCGGCGCTCGGCGTCGACGGCGAGGACGGCGGTGCGGCCGGTGAGGTCGCCGGGGTCGGCGGCCAGCACGTGCAGGACCAGCCAGGACCACTCCTCGTCGCCGCGCTTGACCGGGATCTCGGCGCCGACCAGCGGGGCGCCGCCGTCCGGGCCGACCGCGCCGGTGAGGCAGTCCACCACGGCCAGCTCGGTGCCGTCGACGGTGAGGGTGCCGTGGTCGGCCGGCTGGTCGGGCCAGGTGTGGTCGAGCGGGTGGAACGGGGTGGCCTCGGTCACCACCGCGTACCGGCCGTCGGCCAGCGGGTGCACCGCCAGCACGGGGGACTCGCCGGTCACCGCCCCGGCCGGGAAGCTGACGTGGGTGGTGGGGAGGGTCATGGCGCACTCCGTGGCTGGGACTGGACGAGGGTGGGCGGGCCCCGCGCCTACCGGCCGGACCCGCCCACCATTGTGCCCTTCGCCCCTCAGCCCAGTGTCGGCAGCTTGATCAACACCAGCAGGGCGACCAGTTGCACGGCCGCGGCGCCCGCCGCCTTGCCCCAGGGCAGGTCGTGCACCCGCCGGACCATGCTGGTCAGCAGGTACGCGCAGAGCATCCAGGTGGCCCAGCCGACGCCCTGGACCACCGCGCTGCCGGAGGGCAGCACCAGGTCGAGCAGCAGCCGGGGGGCGTCGGTCAGCCAGCCGATCAGCGCGGCCAGGCCGATCGTCGACTTCCACGGACCGTCGCCGCCGAGCTGGCGGGCCAGCGCGTAGGTGACCGCGCCGAAGACCGCCCCGGCCACGGTGAAGCCGACGGCCGCGGCGAACAGGCCGGTCAGCGCGACCGAGAAGGTCGAGTTGACGATGTCGTCGTGGGTCAGCCCGATGCCGAGCACCGCGAGCACGCCGTACAGCAGCGAGACGGTGAGGGCGGGCAGCCAGACCTGGTGGTCGCGGGTGCGGTCGAAGATCGCGGTGGGGGTGCGGAAGATGCCGACGAACAGCTCGCGCCACTGCGGCCGGGGCCCGCTGACGTGCGGGGCGGACCGGCCGCCGGCGCGGTAGACGGTGACGTTGTCCTGGCTGTAGGGGGGCTGCTGGTCCTGGCCGCCGTAGGGCGGCGGGGGCTGCTGCCCGTACGGCGGCTGCTGCCCGTAGCCGCCGTCGTCGTAGTGGCCCGGAGCCGGCGGCGGGGCGTGGTACGGCTGCTGCTGGTACGGGTCGTGCTGTTGTTCGTACGGGTCGCCGAGCGGGAAGGCCCGGGTGTTGCCCGGCCGGTCGGCCCCGTACGGGTCGTACCCGTCGCCGACCGTGCCGCCCGGCCCGCCACGGCCGCCCGGCCCGCCGGACGCCGTCGGGTGCGCGGCCGTGAAGTACTCCGGCCCGTCCACGGGCCCGTCCGCCCGCCCGTACCCCCCGGACGCCCCCGCCGGCGGCGGCGGAGGAGCCGGCCACCCGCCGCGCGGACGGTCGGTGCCCTGACCGCTGTCGTATCGATTACCAGCCACGCTCCGAAGGTACCCGTCCGGCCCAATGCGCGTCGGCCCCGGACGGAGCCGGGGCCGGTTTGCAGCGAGCCTGAGACGAACGGGTCCGAAAGCCGCCCCCGGGACCGGCGGAGGAGCCCCACGAGGAGCCCCGCGAGGATCCGCTAGCGCTGGGCGGTGACCGACGGCCCGTGCACCGCCGCGGCCGCGGCGGTGCCGGCCGGGCAGCCGCCCGGGCCGGCCGTGGTGCGCACGGCGCCGACCGGCAGCAGGGTGCCGCAGGCGATCCGGATGCCGCTCGGCAGCTCGTTGTCGGACTCCACGATCGCGCCGTCGCCGATCACCGCGCCGTCCAGCGCGGAACGGTCGCCGATGCTGGCGAAGGCGCCCACGATCGAGTCCTTGACCAGGGTGCCGGGGCCGATCACCGCGCCGGGCAGGATGACGCTGCCCTCGACGATCGCGCCGGCCTCGACCACCGCGTCCTCGGACACCACGGTGCCGCCGCTGAGCACCGCGCCCGGGTGGACGGTGGCGCCGGGCAGCAGCAGGGCGTCGCCGGTCGGGCCGGGGAGGGCCGGGGAGTCGACCTTGCCGAGCACCAGGTCGGCCGAGCCGCGGACGAACGCGGCCGGGGTGCCGAGGTCCAGCCAGTACGAGGTGTCGACGACACCGCGCAGCAGGGCCCCGGTGGCCAGCAGCTCAGGGAAGGTCTCGCGCTCGACGGACACCTCCCGGCCGGCCGGGATGCGGTCGATGACGGACCGGGTGAAGACGTAGCAGCCGGCGTTGATCTGGTCGGTGACGATCTGCTCCGGCGTCTCCGGCTTCTCCAGGAACTCCAGCACCCGCCCGTTCGCGTCGGTCGGGACGAGGCCGAAGGCCCGCGGGTCCTCGACCCGGGTGAGGTGCAGGGTGACGTCGGCCCCGGCGGCCACGTGACCGTCGCGCAGGGCGGCGATGTCGAGGCCGGAGAGGATGTCGCCGTTGAAGACCAGGACCGGCTCGTCCGGGCCGCAGGTCAGCCCGGAGGCGGCGTTGCGGATGGCCCCGCCGGTGCCCAGCGGCTCGCGCTCGGTCAGGTACACCAGCTCGATGCCGTACGGGGTGCCGTCCTGGAAGTGGTCCTCGAACACCTCGGCCAGGTAGGAGGTGGCCAGCACCACCCGGGTGACCCCGGCGGCGGCCGCGCGGGCCAGCTGGTGCGCGATGAACGGGACGCCTGCCACCGGCAGCATCGGCTTGGGGGTGTGGGTGGTCAGCGGACGCAGTCGCGTGCCCTTACCACCGACGAGCATGATCGCCTCGGTCATGGTCTGCGCTGTTCCCCTTGTGCTCTCTGCGGCCCGGCCCGGCGGGCCGATGCCTCCGTCGGTGGTCCGTTCCCGTCCGGAACGGGTCGACCGGCTCGTCGCCGGTCCGGCGCCTACTGTATTTCCTTCCGACCGAATGCCCGTCCGGCGGCCGTGCGATTGACGTCACTCGCCGTCCGTCCGCCGTACCGCCGGTGGTCGCCCGGGGCACCGAAAGGCCCGGCCCGGCGGGCGCCTTGGCGGCGTCCACCGGGCCGGGCAGTTGTAGCAGAACTGTCGAACAGCGGTCCGCCGCTACGCGTCCACCGTGGCCGGCGCCTCGGCCTCGGTCGGCGGGGTCGCCTTCACCGAGTCGAGCAGCAGCTGGGCCACGTCGACCACCTTGAGGTGCTCCTTGGCCGCGCCCTCGTTCTTCTTGCCGTTGACCGAGTCGGAGAGCATCACCAGGCAGAACGGGCAGGCCGTGGAGACGATGTCCGGGTTGAGCGACAGCGCCTCGTCCACGCGCTCGGTGTTGATCCGCTTGCCGATGCGCTCCTCCATCCACATCCGGGCACCGCCGGCGCCGCAGCAGAAGCCGCGCTCCTTGTGGCGGTGCATCTCCTGCTGGCGCAGACCGGGGACCTTGTCCATGATCTCGCGCGGCGGGCTGTAGACCTTGTTGTGGCGGCCCAGGTAGCAGGGGTCGTGGTAGGTGATCAGGCCCTCGACCGGGTTGACCGGGACGAGCTTGCCCTCGTCGATCAGGTGCTGCAGCAGCTGGGTGTGGTGGATCACCTCGAAGTGCCCGCCGAGCTGCGGGTACTCGTTGGCGATGGTGTTGAAGCAGTGCGGGCAGGTGGCCACGATCCGCTTGGTGGGGGCGTCCTCCAGCGCGGCGTTCAGGGTCTCGACGTTCTGCGCGCCGAGCATCTGGAAGAGGAACTCGTTGCCCAGGCGGCGCGGGGAGTCACCGGTGCAGGTCTCCTCCTTGCCGAGGATCGCGAACTTGACGCCCGCGGTGTGCAGCAGCTCGGCGAAGGCCTTGGTGGTCTTCTTGGCGCGGTCCTCCAGGGCGCCGGCGCAGCCGACCCAGTAGAGGTACTCGACCTCGGCGGGGTCGATGTCCTCGCCGATCACCGGCACCTCGATGCCGGTCTCCTTCTTGAGCTCCTTGACCCAGTCCAGGCGGGCCTTGGTGGCCATGCCCCACGGGTTGCCCTTGTTCTCCAGGTTCTTGAGCATCGTCCCGGCCTCGGTCGGGAAGTTGCTCTCGATCATCACCTGGTAGCGGCGCATGTCGACGATGTGGTCGACGTGCTCGATGTCCACCGGGCACTGCTCGACGCAGGCGCCGCAGGTGGTGCAGGACCACAGCACGTCCGGGTCGATGACGCCGTTCTCCTCGGCGGTGCCGATCAGCGGACGCTCGGCCTCGGCCAGCGCGGCCGCCGGGACGTCCTTGAGCTGCTCGGCGGTGGCCTTCTCGGTGCCCTCCATGTCCTTGCCGCCGCCGGCCAGCAGGTACGGCGCCTTGCCGTAGGCGTGCTCGCGCAGGCTCATGATCAGCAGCTTGGGCGAGAGCGGCTTGCCGGTGTTCCAGGCCGGGCACTGCGACTGGCAGCGGCCGCACTCGGTGCAGGTAGAGAAGTCGAGGATGCCCTTCCAGGAGAAGTGCTCGACCTGGGAGACGCCGAAGACGGCGTCGTCGGCCGGGTCCTCGAAGTCGATCGGCTGGCCGTTGCTGGTCATCGGACGGAGGCCGCCGAGGGCGGTGCCGCCGTCCTCCTCGCGCTTGAAGTAGATGTTGAAGAAGCCGAGGAAGCGGTGCCAGGCCACGCCCATCGAGGGGTTGAGGCCGATGGTGATCGCCCACGCGAACGAGATGCAGATCTTCAGCATCGCGAACAGGTAGACCAGGTTCTCCAGCGTGCCGTGCGACAGGCCGCTCAGCGCGGAGGTGATCGGGTACGAGACCAGGTGCTCCGGCCCGTACGAGTCGACGCCGGCCAGGGCGCCCTCCAGGGCGCGCAGCATCAGGATGCAGATGCCGATGCCGAGGATCGTGTACTCGACGTAGAAGGCCTGCCAGGCGATGGAACCGGCGAACCGGGACTTGCGGCCCGACCGGGACGGCAGGCTCATCAGGCGGATCACCATCAGGGTGGCGATGCCCAGGGTGGTCAGGGTGCCGACCAGCTCGACGAAGAGCTGCCAGATCATCCAGTTGCCGATGATCGGCAGTTCCCACTCGGCGTCGAAGAGCTGGCCCATCGCGTTGACGATGGTCAGCACCAGGCTGAAGAAGCCCACCGCGACGAACCAGTGGGCGATGCCCACGATCCCCCAGCGGTTCATCCGGGTGTGCCCGAAGAACTCGGTCGCGAGGGTCTTCACGCGCTGGGCGGGCTTCCCGAAGCGGGTGGAGTCCGGCGCGCCGGTCAGCACCACCCTGAAGATGTGCCACGCCGCACGGAGGGCGAGCGCGGTGCCGATCACGAAGGTGACCAGCGAGATGACGATCGCTGCTAGTTGCATCGCTCTCCGTCTCCTGCGGCTTGCGGTTGAGCAGTCTCTGCGGTTTTCCGAAGAGATTGTACTGGTCGGTAACTTGCCGGGCCGACGGCCCGGACATTACCGGTGAGCAACAGTTGTCCAGAAGGCTCCCAAGCTATGGCGGCAGTCACGTGACCGCACGCGCGCCGCCCCGGTCCGCGACCGCGGACCGCAGGGCCCGGCCGCCCCGGTCCGGGCGGGGGCCGGCGCGGTGATCGGCACCAGGACCGGCCTCAGCAAAGTTGAGCGGCTCGCACTCACACCTGTTGACGCCCCCGGTTGGGTCGTGCATCCTTGAGCCCGTAAAGCTCAACTCTTCCGTGGAGGTATCTACGATGGCACGCGCGGTCGGCATCGACCTCGGTACGACGAACTCGGTCGTCAGCGTTCTGGAGGGTGGCGAGCCCACCGTCATCACGAACGCCGAGGGCGCGCGGACCACGCCGTCCGTCGTCGCCTTCGCCAAGAACGGCGAGGTCCTCGTCGGCGAGGTGGCCAAGCGCCAGGCGGTCACCAACGTCGACCGCACCATCCGCTCGGTCAAGCGCCACATGGGCACCGGGTGGAAGATCAACATCGACGGCAAGGACTTCACGCCGCAGCAGATCTCGGCCTTCGTGCTGCAGAAGCTGAAGCGCGACGCCGAGGCGTACCTGGGCGAGACCGTCACCGACGCCGTCATCACCGTCCCGGCGTACTTCAACGACTCGGAGCGCCAGGCCACCAAGGAGGCCGGCGAGATCGCGGGCCTGAACGTCCTGCGCATCGTCAACGAGCCGACCGCGGCCGCCCTCGCGTACGGCCTGGACAAGGACGACCAGACCATCCTGGTCTTCGACCTCGGCGGCGGCACCTTCGACGTCTCCCTGCTGGAGATCGGCGACGGGGTCGTCGAGGTGAAGGCCACCAACGGTGACAACCACCTCGGTGGTGACGACTGGGACCAGCGCGTCGTCGACCACCTGGTCAAGGTCTTCCAGGCCGGCCACGGCGTCGACCTGTCCAAGGACAAGATGGCCCTGCAGCGTCTGCGCGAGGCCGCCGAGAAGGCCAAGATCGAGCTGTCCTCGTCCTCCGAGACCTCGATCAACCTGCCGTACATCACGGCCTCCGCCGAGGGCCCGCTGCACCTGGACGAGAAGCTCACCCGCGCGCAGTTCCAGCAGCTGACCGCGGACCTGCTGGAGCGCTGCAAGGTCCCGTTCAACAACGTGATCAAGGACGCCGGCATCTCGCTCGCCGAGATCGACCACGTCGTCCTGGTCGGCGGCTCGACCCGCATGCCCGCCGTCGCCGAGCTGGTCCGTGAGCTCACCGGCGGCAAGGACGCCAACAAGGGCGTCAACCCGGACGAGGTCGTCGCCATCGGCGCCTCGCTCCAGGCCGGTGTCCTCAAGGGCGAGGTCAAGGACGTCCTGCTGCTCGACGTCACCCCGCTGTCCCTCGGCATCGAGACCAAGGGCGGCATCATGACCAAGCTCATCGAGCGCAACACCACGATCCCGACCAAGCGCTCCGAGATCTTCACGACGGCCGAGGACAACCAGCCGTCCGTACAGATCCAGGTCTACCAGGGCGAGCGCGAGATCGCCGCCTACAACAAGAAGCTCGGGATGTTCGAGCTGACCGGTCTCCCGCCGGCGCCGCGCGGCCTGCCGCAGATCGAGGTCACCTTCGACATCGACGCCAACGGCATCATGCACGTCGCCGCCAAGGACCTCGGCACCGGCAAGGAGCAGAAGATGACCGTCACCGGCGGCTCCTCGCTGCCGAAGGACGAGGTCGACCGCATGCGCCGCGAGGCCGAGCAGTACGCCGAGGACGACCACAAGCGCCGCGAGGCCGTGGAGACCCGCAACTCCGCCGAGCAGCTCGTCTACTCGACCGAGAAGTTCATCGCCGACAACGCCGACAAGCTCCCGGCCGACGTCAAGACCGAGGTCGAGTCCGCCATCGGCGAGCTCAAGGAAGCCCTGAAGGGCGAGGACATCGCGAAGATCCGCGAGGCCTCGGAGAAGGTCTCCACCACCGCCCAGAAGCTCGGCCAGGCGCTCTACGCCAACGCCGACGCCGCCGGTGCCGGTGCCGCCGCGGCCGGCGAGTCCACCCAGGCCAAGGAAGACGACGTCGTCGACGCCGAGATCGTGGACGACGAGAAGCCCAAGGGCGGTGCGTCGGCATGACGGACAAGCCGCAGGGCGGCAAGCCCGGCGACGACTCCGCCGCCGAGGAGGCCGTGATCAAGGCTGCCGAGGAGGCCGCCGCCGCCGGTGCGGGCGAGGGCTCCGAGGAGCTCGCCACGGCCAAGCGCGAGCTGGCCGAGCGCACCGCGGACCTGCAGCGCCTGCAGGCCGAGTACCAGAACTACCGCAAGCGGGTCGAGCGCGACCGGCTGACCGTCCGCGAGATCGCGGTCTCCAACATCCTGGAGTCCCTGATCCCCGTCCTGGACGACATCGGCCGCGCCCGCGAGCACGGCGAGGTGACGGGCGGCTTCAAGTCCGTCGCCGAGTCCCTGGAGACGGTCGTAGCCAAGCTGGGCCTGCAGCAGTTCGGCAAGGAGGGCGAGCCCTTCGACCCGACGCAGCACGAGGCGCTGATGCACAGCTACTCCTCGGACGTCACCGAGGACACCTGCGTGCAGATCCTCCAGCCCGGCTACCGCATCGGCGAGCGGATCATCCGCCCGGCGATGGTCGCCGTGGCCGAGCCCCAGCCGGGCACCCAGACGACGCCCGGGCCGGACGCCGAGGCCGAGTCCGGCGAGGACAAGTCCGACGGTGGCTCGGACAGCTGACAACCTGTGACAGCTGACAACCAGTGCGCTGCGGAGTCGCGTGCCAGCCAGTACGGCGGCCGGCTCCGCAGCGCGCTGTCAACGGCTCCTCCTTCGGCGGCTGTTGACAGCGCAGTGACGATGGACATCGGGAGGTGGCGGAAGCCGTGAGCGAGCGCAGCGAGCGAACCATGAAGAGGTGCGTGTCCCGCTCAGCGGCTGCCGAGCGCAGCGAGGTGGGCGCATGAGTGGCAAGGACTACGTGGAGAAGGACTACTACAAGGTCCTCGGCGTGCCCAAGGACGCCACCGCCACCGAGATCAAGAAGACCTACCGGAAGCTGGCGCGCGAGTTCCACCCCGACGCGAACAAGGGCGACGCCAGGGCCGAGGAGCGCTTCAAGGACATCTCCGAGGCGTACGACGTCCTCTCCGACGACAAGCGCCGCAAGGAATACGACGAGGCCCGCAGCCTCTTCGCCAACGGCGGCTTCCGCACCGGCGGGCCCGGCACCGGCAGCTACAGCTTCGACTTCGGCGACCTCTTCAGCGGCAGCCAGGGCGGCACCGGCGGCGGCGGGCTCGGCGACGTCTTCGGCGGCCTCTTCAACCGCGGCGGCGCCCGGCAGGCCCAGCCCCGGCGCGGGGCCGACGTCGAGACCGAGGTGACGCTCTCCTTCGAGGAGGCGGTGGACGGCGCCACCGTCCCCCTGCGGATGACCAGCCAGGCCCCCTGCCGCACCTGCAACGGGACCGGCGCCAAGTCCGGCACCACCCCGCGGGTCTGCCCCACCTGCGTCGGCGCCGGCACCGTCAGCCGCGGCCAGGGCGCCTTCGCGCTCTCCGAGCCCTGCAAGGACTGCCGCGGCCGGGGCATGATCGTCGACGACCCCTGCGCCGACTGCCACGGCAGCGGCCGGGCCAGCTCGGCCCGCACCATGCAGGTCCGCATCCCGGCCGGCGTCCAGGCCGACCAGCGGATCCGGCTCAAGGGCAAGGGCGCCCAGGGCGAACGCGGCGGCCAGCCCGGCGACCTCTACGTCACCGTGCACGTCGACCCGCACCCGGTCTTCGGGCGCAAGGGCGACAACCTGACCGTCACCGTCCCGGTCACCTTCCCCGAGGCGACCCTCGGCGCCACCATCGAGGTGCCCACGCTCAACGGCCCCGCCGTCAAGCTCAAGCTGCCCCCGGGCAGCGCCAACGGCCTCACCATGCGCGCCCGCGGCAAGGGCGCCACCCGCAAGGACGGCACCCGCGGCGATCTCCTCGTCACCGTGGAGGTCGTGGTGCCCCAGCACGTCACCGGCGACGCGCTGAACGCCCTGGAGCAGTACCGAGAGGCCACCGCCTCCGACGACCCACGAGCCGCCCTCTTCCGGGCGGCGAAGGGAGCGTGACGACCAGATGTCCCCGAATCCGATGAACCCGACGAACCCGATGGACGCCGGCGGCCCGATCGGCCCCGGGATCGGCGAGGGCCTGCCCGGCAGCGGCCCCCGCCGCACCCGGCGCGCGGCCGCCCCGCCGCAGTACGTACTCACCGAGGAAACCCCGGTGTACGTCATCTCGGTCGCCGCCGAACTCTCCGGCCTCCACCCCCAGACCCTGCGCCAGTACGACCGCCTCGGCCTGGTCAGCCCCGACCGCACCGCCGGCCGCGGCCGCCGCTACTCCGCGCGCGACATCCAGCAGCTGCGCGAGGTCCAGCGGCTCTCCCAGGACGAGGGCATCAACCTGGCCGGGATCAAGCGGATCATCGAGCTGGAGAACCAGGTCACCGCCCTCCAGGCCCGCATCACCGAACTGGTCGACTCCCTCGAAGGCGCCGCCACCGCCCTCCAGCAGCGCGAGGCCGCCGTCCACGCCTCCTACCGCCGCGACCTGGTCCCGTACCAGCCCCCCACCCCGCAGTCCAGCGCCCTCGTCGTCTGGCGACCCAAGCGCTGACCCGGGCACCCTGCTCACCCCAGCCGCCGGCTCCCTCCTGTTCGGGGGGTGCCGGCGGCTGGGTGTTGGTGAGAGAGTGACATTCTGACAAGCTGGCCGGCACACCACACGGTCACAGGTCACTGGACTCGCAGCCTAAACTCCAGTGCTGGCAGATCCTGGAAAGCCTCGGATATACGGCAAGGAGCCGAAGATGAGTGGACGGGCTCAACTCGGTCCGACTGCGGGTGGGATTCCCGTTCTGTCACCGGAGGCTCGGGCGCTCTACCTTGAGATCGTCAAGGCTGACGGGCGCGTTTCAGCAGAATCCCCCTACCACCAGCTGAACGGCCTGAGCGAGTTGCTGGAGATCGGGCTTCTGATGCCCGATGCCGACGACCGCAACGAGCTGGTTGCCGTCGATCCTGCCCAGCTCTCCGCACGGCTGAGCGGCACCTGGCAGCGTCAGGCTCTCGACCTCCTGTCGCGGGCGGTGTCCCTCCCCGCCGAACTCCACGAACTCTCCCAGGAATTCCACGCGCCGGAGAAGAGCGGCGGCGCAATCGAATACGTTCAGGGAAAGGTCCTGATAAATCAGCGACTCGATCAGCTCTTCACGACCGGCACCGAGGAAACGCTGGCTCTCCAGCCTGGCGGGCCGCGTCCGCCGGAACTGCTGGCCGCCATGGTCGAACGCGATCTGGAGGCGCTGAACCGCAGCACATCGATGCGGACCATCTACCACGCCAGCACGCGCTATCACCAGCCGACCAGAGATTATGTTGCCAAGCTCGCGAAAGCCGGCGGGCAGTTCCGCACCCTGGACGAGCCGTACACCCGACTCATCGTCATAGACCGGCGAGTGGCGGTCATACCGGTAGCCGACGACATGACGCTGGCAGCGTTCATATTCGAGCCCGTCATCGCCAATTACCTGGCGGAAGAAGTCTTCGAGCCCAGCTGGAACAGAGCCCTGGAGTTCGACGGCAACCGCGCCGTGCCGCAGCAGGTCGTATCACGACTCCGCCAAACGATCATTGACCTGATGCTCGCCGGGATCAACCACCGAGTCATCGCGCGCCGCCTGGGAATCAGTGAGCGAACCCTCGCCCGGCACATCGCCGAGATGCGGGAGGACTACAACGTCGAGTCACTGTTCCAACTCGGCTACGCGCTGGCTCGCGCCGCCGAGCACGCTCCGAGCTGACGGGCGGACAGGCGTGTTCCGGTGAGGCCGGTGCACCTGCGACAAGCCGGATCACGCCCAGCCGATGTCCAGATCCTGACTCACCCCCACCGCTTTGGCGGTGACGACGTCATTCGAACCGGCCGTCGCACCAGCAGCTGCGCAATAACCAGCCAGGGCGGTCATGCCAACGACCGACATCAATACGGCCTTGTAGACAAATCGGCGCAAACGAGACATGCGCCTACCCCTTCCTCGCGCGCACTGCATCAACCAACAAGACAAGCACCATCGTCCATATGCTGCCTCAGGTCGTACAGGCGTGCCAAGCTCGCCTACGCGTCATCTCCCTGCCAGGCATCCACATGACACCAGTGAACCCTGGACGCGCAGGCCCTCAGCGATGGACGATCAGTTCGCTCTCGATGGTCCGACAGAGTTCCCAATCCTGGCAATGTTCAGTCAAATGCGCCATCACCCCCGTTCCCCCGTAGGCCCTCCAGCTTGATCAGTCTGCATTCGACCGATGCTCAGATCAGACCGGAAGACCATTTCCCCGGAGTCGACATGACCGAGCCCTACCTGCGTCAGCACGACAGCCAGGCCCCTGAGGGTCGGCGTGCACGTGTGTTCCTGGCCGCGCCGCTGATGCGGCTGACCGGCCCCGCAGACAGTGTGGTGACGCTCGCCAGCCGGACGCGGCTGACGACGCTCCGCACCACCCTCCTCCGCAGCGGTGCCGCCGTGTACAGCGCGCACCACAGCGACGCCTGGACCGTCGCCGGCCGGGCCCCCGAGCCCAGGGTGCCGTCCGACTTCCGTGCGCTGCAGTCCGCGGACCTGGTGTTCGCCTACGTCGGAGCCCCGCTCTCGGCCGGGGTGAGCCTCGAACTCGGCTGGGCGTCGGCGCTGCGCAAGCCGATCGTCCTGCTCGTCGACGAGGCCATCACCCACAACCCGCTGATCGCCACCATCGAGCAGGTCGCCCCCGTCCTGCCGCTGGTCTTCGACGACACCTGGTCGCAGGAGGCCCTCCACCACACCGTCGAGACCGCCCTGGACTGGGCCGGCATGGCGCTCTCCCTCCGCGAGGGCTTCTGGACCGCCCCCGGCGACCGCTTCAACGTCCCCCGGCAGCAGACCGCCGTCCCCGGCTACTGGCCGACCGGCGCCGCCACCGGCTGAGCGGAGCTCACCCACCGGGCTCACCCGCCCGGGCTCCCCGCATCTGCCAATGGGTCAGGCCGCGGGCGAGCAGGCGGCCGCCGCGGACGGCGGCGAGGTAGCGGGCGCGTTCGGCGGGGCCGGGCTCATCCGTCATCTCGGGCGCCTCTCATCAGCCAGCCGAGCTGGAAGAGGGTCTGGGCTCCGTAGCGGTCGCGGAGGCGGGAGATGTGGCCGGCGACGGTGCGCTCGCTCAGGCCGAGGCGGGTGGCGACGGCACGCTGGGTGAGGCCGCGGGCGAGCAGGCGGCCGACCCGGTCGGGGATGGTACGGGCGGGGCCCCGGCCGAGGGCGGCGGCGGCTTCGGTGGTGTCGGCGCGGAACCAGTCGCGTTCGAAGCCGCTGATCAGGTAGGTGAGGGCGGCCGGGTCGCTGATGAAGGCGGCGGCGCTGTTGTCGTCGTTGGCGGAGATCACGGCGACGCTGCGGTCGAAGACGATCAGCCGCTGGAAGGGCTCGTCGAGGATCCGGATCTGCGAGCCGTACCGGGTGACCTCCTCGGCGTAGGCGATCGCGGGCGGTTCGGCGAGGGCGACGGGCTGGTAGATGGTGCGCAGCGAGCAGCCGCGCTGGAGGAGTTGGACGTCCTGGGCGAGGGCGATCTGCAGGGCGTCGGCGGGGCGCTGGCCGGGCTGGGCGGTGAGGACCTCGGAGCGGCAGTCGGAGACCAGCTGGGAGATCCGCTGGCGGATGTGGACGTGGCCCTCGACGTGGACGGCGCCGCCGGAACCGCCGGACGGGCGGGGCATCGCGTCGTACGCGCGGGTGAGCCCGTCCAGGGCGCCGGGGAGGTTCTCGGCGCGGACCAGCAGCCGGGTGGCCTCGCTGCGCAGTTCCGCGCCGAGGCGGTCGCTGACGGAGCGCGGGCTGACGGCGGTGTAGCAGCGGTCCATCCGGTTGACCATGACCAGGCCGATGTCGAGGAGCTGCCGGAGCGCGGTGCGTTCCCCGTCGGTGATGTCGGCGAACGGGATGCGGCCGCCTCGGGCGATGACCGCCAGGTACAACTGCCGGGCCGCCTCGCCGGGTTCGCCGCCCTCGGGCACCTGGTGCGGCGTGACCGCCGGTTCCGCCGCCACGTCGCACTCTCCCTGCCGGACGCCTCTCCCCTGATCCCTCACCCGCACGCACGGCCCGCGGGTACCGGCGGCCGGGGGGCGTCTCACGGTACCGGCCGGACGGTGGACCCCCGGGGCCGGGTGCCGTCGCACACCGGGATCCCGGGGGTCCCCATCAGTACGCCAGTGCCTGGGCGCTTCCGTCGAGGCGGAGCAGCAACGCCTCGCCGGCTCCGGCTCCGGGGGGCCATCACCACACATGGACCCCGGCCGGGGCTCTTCCCCCCCGTTCCACGGCTGCGGAACGTTGCACCCGTGGTCAGTTCTGAAGAGCAAGTCGCCACCATCGGGCTGCGGTGCCCGGACGGCCTGGCGTGCCTCCACCCTCACAGCGTGACGGCCGGTGGACAAGTGCCGCCCGAGTGCAGGTTCGCGCAATTGCAGCTATCTGCATCCCGGCGGGGGCGCGGGGCCACGGCCGGCAGGTCGGATTCCGGTGAAGACCGAGGCCAGCGGGGGACGGGAACGGCGGCCCACGGCCGGCTGTGCACCGTCGTCCTGCAGCTGCGCGTTCCTGCAACGGTGACGCGCCCCTGACGGCGGGTGTCCGCTCGCCGTCGGGCGGCCGGTGCCCGCCGGACGGTCCCGGGCCCCCGCGGCTCAGCGTGCCAGCAGCCGGCCGCGCAGCAGCCCGGCGGCCGTTCCGCCCGCCGCCAGCAGCCAGGCGGTGCCCAGCAGCAGGTAGAGGCCGACGGCCAGCCCGGTGAAGCCCCCGAAGCCGGTGTGCCGGGCGAGCGCCGAGGCGCCGGTGACGCAGGTGCCGACCGGGAAGGTGAACGCCCACCAGGTCATCGCGAACGGCATCCCGGCCCGCCGGGCGCGCAGGTTGGCGGTGAGCGCGACGGCCAGCCAGAGCATCGCGACGCCGATCACCGCGACGCCGTACAGCTCGGCCAGCGGCAGCATGACGGGCGCCAGCGCGGGCAGCACCGGGCCGGCCGCGTCGGCGAGCTGGTGGATCGCGGTGACGGACTGTCCGAGCGGGCCGAGCACCAGGAACAGCGCGGGCGTGAGCGCCAGGGCGGGCACCTTGCTGTGGAACAGCCCGGTGAACACCACCGGCAGCAGCACCAGGGTGGCCAGCAGGCCGACCCCGAACAGCGCCCAGCAGCCGTACAGCAGGGTCTGCCGCGGCAGGCCGGCGGGCAGGTGCGGGACGAGCGCCGGGCCGCACGCGGAGGCGACCAGCGGGGCGACCACGGGCAGCAGCCAGGTCGGGTTGCCCTCCAGTGCGGAGACCGGGTGCCGGGTGATCATCAGGAACGGGATGCCGCCCGCGACGGCCAGCGCGTACAGGGTGCCGACACCCCACAGCACGGCGTCCAGGACGACGGCCGGGCCGGTGCCGATGACCCGCGAGCCGAGCAGCAGGGTGCCGAGCCCGACCGCCAGCAGCGCCATCGGCGGGCAGCCGTAGAAGACGGCGGTGGCCGGGGTGTCCAGCAACTGGGCGCGGGCCGCCTCGCGGTGCCGGGTGAGGTGCACCAGCCGGGCCGCGGCCAGCACCAGCAGGGCGGCCGCGCCGAGCGCCCACATCACCTCGCCGAATCCGATCAGCCCGGGCAACCGGACCGGCAGGGCGGCGGCGCCGTTGGCCACGATCGCGGTGCCCATCACGGCGGCGTACCAGTTGGGGCCGAGCTGGGCGAGGTCGAGGCGGGAGAGCGGCGAGAGTCCGGTGCCCCGGGAGGGGCGGGAGAACCGGGACCGGTCGGCGGGGCGGGTGAGCGGGCGGACGTCGGCCGAGATGGACATGGTTCCACCGTCGCCGAGCGGGCCGGTGGCCGGTAGCGCCACGGGTTCTATGAGGGCATAGCCTGAACCTATGGCCCTCTCCCCGCACGTCCCCGAACTGGGCGCCCTGGAACTGCTGCTCGCGGTGGCCCGGCTGGGCAGCGTCGGCCGGGCGGCGGCCGAGCTGGGTGTGAGCCAGCCGACCGCGAGCGCCCGGATCAAGGGCATGGAGCGGCAGATCGGCGCCCCGCTGCTGGAGCGCTCGCCCCGGGGCAGCCGGCCGACCGAAGCGGGCCGGCTGGTGGTCGAGTGGGCCCGGCAGGTGGTGGAGGCGGCTCAGGCGCTGGACGCCGGGATCGACGCGCTGCGCGAGCGGCGGGACGCCAAGCTGCGGGTGGTGGCCAGCCTGACGGTCGCCGAGTACCTGATGCCGGGCTGGCTGCTGGCGCTGGCCGAGGCCAGCCCGGGTACGGCGGTGACGCTGCGGACGGCGAACTCGGCGGAGGTCGCCGGGCACGTGCTGGCCGGGGACGCCGACCTCGGCTTCGTCGAGGGCCCGTCCGCCCCGCCCGGCCTGGCCGGCGCCGTGGTGGCGGCGGACCGGCTGGTGGTCGTGGTGGCGCCCGGCCACCGGTGGGCGCGCCGCCGCACCCCGCTGACCGGGACGGAGCTGGCGGCCACGCCGCTGGTGCTGCGCGAGCCCGGTTCCGGTACCCGGGAGGTGCTGGAGATGGCGCTGACGCCGTACGGGGGCGCGGTGCCGCCCCGGCTGGAGCTGGCCTCGTCCACCGCGCTGAAGGCGGCGGCGATGACCGGGGCGGGGCCGGTCTGCCTGAGCGAGCTGGCGGTGGTGGAGGAACTGGCCACCCGGCGGCTGGTCGAGGTGCCGCTGGCGGAGGAGCTGGACCTGCGGCGGCCGCTGCGCGCGGTGTGGCCGGCCGGACAGCGGCCGGGCGGACCGGCCCGGGAGTTGCTGGGGCTGACCCGCAGGAGCTCCGGCAAGCCCGCACCGAAGCGGAAGGGCTGAGGCCCGCCGGGCCCGGAAGCGGGCCGGGGAAAAATTGAGCGGAGTACACTCAACTTAGTGCATGCTGTACGTGGCAGCAGTGAAGGACGACGAGGGAGGATTCCCCAGCAGTGGACGCGAGCAAGTTCACCACCAAGACGCAGGACGCCCTGTCCGCCGCGATCCGGCAGGCGGGCGCGGCCGGCAACCCGGACGTCAAGCCGGTGCACATCCTGATCGCCCTGCTGGAGCAGCCCGAGGGCATCGCCCGGCCCCTGCTGGAGGCGGTCGGGGCGAACGTGCCCCGGATCGACGCCGAGGCGCGGCGTCTGCTGACGGCGCTGCCCAGCGCGATGGGCTCGACGGTCGCCGCCCCGCAGCTGGCCCGGGACACCCTCGCGGTGCTCACCGAGGCGGGCAAGCGCGCGGACGACCTGGACGACCAGTACGTCTCCACCGAGCACCTGATGGTCGGCCTGGCCGCCGAGGGCGGGGCGGTCGCCGAGCTGCTGGTGCAGCAGGGCGCGGCGCCCAAGGCGCTGCTGGCCGCGTTCAAGGACGTCCGGGGCAGCGGCCGGGTCACCTCGCCGGATCCGGAGGGCACCTACAAGGCCCTGGAGAAGTACGGCACCGACCTCACCCAGGCCGCCCGGGACGGCAAGCTCGACCCGGTGATCGGCCGCGACCACGAGATCCGCCGGGTGGTCCAGGTGCTCTCCCGCCGGACGAAGAACAACCCGGTGCTGATCGGCGAGCCCGGCGTCGGCAAGACGGCCGTGGTCGAGGGCCTCGCCCAGCGCATCGTGGCCGGTGACGTGCCGGAGTCGCTGCGCGGCAAGCGGCTGGTCGCGCTGGACCTCAGCGCGATGGTCGCGGGCGCCAAGTTCCGCGGCGAGTTCGAGGAGCGGCTGAAGGCCGTCCTGAACGACATCAAGGCCTCGGACGGCCAGGTGGTCACCTTCATCGACGAGTTGCACACCATGGTCGGCGCGGGCGCCGGCGGCGACTCCGCGATGGACGCGGGCAACATGCTCAAGCCGATGCTGGCCCGCGGCGAGCTGCGGATGGTCGGCGCCACCACGCTGGACGAGTACCGCGAGCGGATCGAGAAGGACCCGGCCCTGGAGCGCCGCTTCCAGCAGGTGCTGGTCGGCGAGCCCAGCGTGGAGGACTCGATCGCCATCCTGCGCGGCCTCAAGGGCCGGTACGAGGCGCACCACAAGGTGCAGATCTCGGACGCCGCCCTGGTCGCCGCCGCCACCCTGTCCAACCGCTACATCACCTCCCGCTTCCTGCCCGACAAGGCGATCGACCTGGTCGACGAGGCGGCCTCCCGGCTGCGGATGGAGATCGACTCCTCTCCGGTCGAGATCGACGAACTCCAGCGCGCCGTCGACCGGTTGCGGATGGAGGAGCTGGCCCTGGAGAAGGAGTCGGACCCGGCCTCGGTCGACCGGCTGGCCCGGCTGCGGCGCGATCTCGCCGACAAGAACGAGCAGCTGAGCGTGCTGACGGCGCGCTGGGAGCAGGAGAAGAAGAGCCTCAACCGGGTCGGCGAGCTCAAGGAGCGGCTCGACGACCTGCACGGCGCGCTCGAACGGGCCCAGCGCGACGGGGACTTCGAGCGGGCCTCCAAGCTGATGTACGCCGAGATCCCGGCCGCCGAGAAGGAGCTCAGCGAAGCCCAGGACCGCGCCGCGGACCAGGACGCCTCCGCCTCCATGGTCAAGGAGGAGGTCGGCCCGGACGACGTGGCCGATGTGGTCGCCTCCTGGACGGGCATTCCGGCCGGTCGCCTGCTGGAGGGTGAGAGCGCCAAGCTCCTGCGCATGGAGGAGGAGTTGGGCAAGCGCCTGATCGGCCAGGCGGAGGCCGTGCAGGCGGTCTCGGACGCGGTGCGCCGCACCCGCTCGGGCATCGCCGACCCGGACCGCCCGACCGGCTCCTTCCTCTTCCTCGGCCCCACGGGCGTCGGCAAGACCGAACTCGCCAAGGCCCTGGCCGACTTCCTGTTCGACGACGAGCGGGCGATGGTCCGGATCGACATGAGCGAGTACGGCGAGAAGCACTCGGTCTCCCGCCTGGTCGGCGCCCCGCCCGGGTACGTCGGCTACGAGGAGGGCGGCCAGCTCACCGAGGCGGTCCGCCGCCGCCCGTACAGCGTCGTGCTGCTGGACGAGGTCGAGAAGGCCCACCCCGAGGTCTTCGACGTGCTGCTCCAGGTGCTCGACGACGGCCGGCTCACCGACGGCCAGGGCCGTACGGTGGACTTCCGCAACGCGATCCTGATCCTCACCTCCAACCTGGGCAGCCAGTACCTGGTGGACCCGGCCATCCCGGAGGACCGGAAGAAGGCCCTGGTGCTGGACTCAGTCCGGGCCGCGTTCAAGCCGGAGTTCCTCAACCGGCTGGACGACATCGTGGTCTTCGACCCGCTGGGCACCGACGAACTCAGCCGCATCGTGGACCTGCAGGTGGCCCGCCTCGGCGAACGGCTGCGCGAGCGACGGCTCACCCTGGACGTCTCCGCGGCCGCCCGCGACTGGCTGGCGCTCGCCGGGTACGACCCGGCGTACGGCGCCCGCCCGCTGCGCCGACTGGTGCAGTCCGCGATCGGCGACCAGCTGGCCCGGGCGATCCTGTCCGGCCAGGTGCACGACGGGGACACCGTCCTGGTCGACCGGGACGACGAGGGCGACCACCTCGCCATCCGCGGTCGGAGCCCGCTGGAGAAGTAGCGGCCACGCCGGGTACGGTCCGCAGTCCTCGCCCGGGCGAGGAGTGCGGACCGTACCGCTTCGGCGAGCCGTGCCGCTCCCGCGGCCGGTACCGCTTTCGGTGGGACAGGCCGCCTCCGCAGCCCCTCCCCGAGACCGTCTCCTAGGGCGCCGCTGCCCGCTGCTGCTGTCGCGAGCGGTCCCGCCACGCGCGCGCCAGCCGGTGCAGCTCGGCCCCCTGGGACTCCGGCAGGTTCCAGGTCTGGGTGAGCAGCCGCAGCGTGGACACCCGCGGGCAGGAAACCCCCCGCTCCAGGTCGCGGATCGACCGCACGCTCAGCCCCGACGCCTCGCCCAACTGCTCCTGCGTCATCCCCCGGGCCAGTCGGATGTTCCGCAGCAGCGTCCCGAGCGAGGCACCCTCCCTGGTCACCGTACGCTCCATCACCGCTCCCCCATTCAGCTCAGACCAACTCAACTCTCCCGGGGCGGAAGGTCTTTGCCGCAGGTGAGTTCCGTCGCACGCTAACCGCATCCGGCCCGCACGGCAGGCGAACCCGCCCGCCGGGAGCGTGACTTGGCTCACGCGCGCACCGAGCGCACGGCCGCGGCCGGCCGAGCGCCGAAGGGGTGACGACAACCCGACGCCACCCCGACGACAACCCGACGGCACGACGACGGCACCCCGGGCACCCGTGTCCGACGACGGCCTCCGCGGACCCCGGAACGAAGATCGACGCGCCCCTCGGTGCCCCTGTGAGCAGAGCCCCGAATGAGGCAGGATGGGAGGTGGAAAGGGCGGCCTCTCATTGCCGGCCACCACGTGCACTGAGGAAGAGGACCCCCCATGAGCATCGACCCGTCGTCCATCCCGTCGTTCGGCGCACCCCAGGGCGGCCAGCCCGGCGGCCAGGGCGGTCGGCCGGCCGGCCCTCCGCCGATCATCGTCCCGGACCAGGCCCTGGTCACCCAGCTGCTCGACCAGATGCAGCTCAAGCACGTCGTGGACGAGGAGGGCGACCTCACCGCCCCCTGGGAGGGCTTCCGCGTCTACTACATGTTCCGCGGCGAGCAGAAGGAGCTCTTCGCGGTGCGCGCCTTCTACGACCGCGCGTACCCGCTGGAGAAGAAGGGCGAGATCCTCGACCTGATCGACGAGTGGAACCGCGAGACCCTCTGGCCCAAGGTCTACACCCACACCCACGAGGACGGCGTGGTCCGCCTGATCGGCGAGGCCCAGATGATCGTCGGCACCGGCGTCAACCTGGACTACTTCGTCACCACCACGGCGAACTGGACCCAGGCCGCGGTCGGCTTCGAGCAGTGGATCGTCGAGCGCCTGGGCCTGCAGAACGAGATCGAGGGCGAGGAAGGCGCGGGCGAGGACGGCGAGGAGGCCTGATCCCGGCCCCCGCCAGCACCCCCGGCAGCACTCCGCGGCCCGGCCCCCGGCAGGTCCGGGCGGCCGGGCCGTCCTTGTCCCCGGCCCCCGGCTGCCCCAGGATGGCCCCTGACGACGAGCCGTGAGGAGCCACCGATGGGTACCAGGCCGCTGCTGAACCGCCGACTGGCCGGGATGGGCACGACGATCTTCGCCGAGATGTCCGCCCTGGCCACGGCCACCGGCTCGATCAACCTCGGCCAGGGCTTCCCGGACACCGACGGGCCCGGGGAGGTCCGCGAGGCCGCCGTACGCGCCCTGCGCGAGGGCCACGGCAACCAGTACCCGCCCGGCCCCGGCATCCCCGAACTGCGCACCGCCATCGCCGAGCACCAGCAGCGCTTCCACGGCCTGAGCTACGACCCGGACACCGAGGTGCTGGTCACCGCCGGAGCCACCGAGGCCATCGCCGCCGCCCTGCTCGCCCTGCTGGAGCCCGGCGACGAGGTGATCGCCCTCGAACCCTTCTACGACTCCTACGCCGCCTGCATCGCCATGGCCGGCGCCACCCGCCGCCCGCTCACCCTCCGGGCCCCGCACTTCCGCCCCGACCTCGACGAGCTGCGCGCCCTGATCACCCCGCACACCCGGCTGCTGCTGATCAACACCCCGCACAACCCCACCGGCACCGTCCTCACCGCCGGGGAACTGGCCGCCATCGCCGCCCTCGCCGTCGAGCACGACCTGCTGGTGATCACCGACGAGGTCTACGAACACCTGGTCTTCGGCGCCACCCACCACCCGCTCGCCGCCCTCCCCGGCATGCGCGAGCGCACCGTCACCATCTCCTCCGCCGGGAAGACCTTCTCCTTCACCGGCTGGAAGGTCGGCTGGGTCACCGCGAGCCCCGCGCTGGTCTCCGCCGTCCGCGCCGCCAAGCAGTACCTCACCTACGTCAGCGCCGGCCCCTTCCAGTACGCCGTCGCCGAAGCCCTCCGGCTGCCCGACGACTACTTCCGCACCCTGCGCACCGACCTGCTCCGCAAGCGCGACCTGCTGCTCGACGGCCTCACCGCGGCCGGCTTCCGCGCCTTCACCCCCGAGGGCACCTACTTCGTCACCACCGACATCACCCCGCTCGGCGAGAAGGACGGCATCGACTTCTGCCGCTCCCTGCCCGAACGCTGCGGCGTGGTCGCCATCCCCAACGCCGTCTTCTACGACAACACCGACGCCGGCCGCAGCCTCGTCCGCTTCACCTTCTGCAAGAAGGACGAGGTGCTCCAGGAAGCGGTGGCCCGGCTCAAGACGCTGACCTGAACACCGAGGCCGCGGGGGATGAACTGGTGCACAGCAAGACGCATTACCAGTGCATGAGGCCCTGCCGGAAGCGCCCGGAAGGGTGGGCACCAGCCGGGCTGCCCCTCCTGCCGCCAGGCTCACCTCTTTGGCTGAATGGCACGAATCTTGGCATAGAGCTCGGAGGCAGGGTCGGTCAACGCTTCAAGGGTGCGGTGGCCCAGTTCCTTGACACCGCCGGCGGCCGAGAACCTGCCGCGGTCGGTCAGCTTGCCGGCGACACCCGCCCACCTCCGGGCTCCGTCAGGAGTTGCTTTGTCCCAATTCACGTTTGCCAGGTCTTGCAACAATTCCCGCACACCGTTCTCCCTGCCCCGTGCCTCATGTGCTGCGATACCGATCGCAGTAAGGACTACTGGCAAGCCGACGACAGTGTCGTGCCGCAGGTGCCGCTGAAGGTGCTCGAACACCTCGGACCAAAGCGCGGTGACTGCATGGCGATCGCCATCTGTCATCTCCTGCGCGAGCGGCCTGTTACCCAAGGCGAAGATCTTCCGGCCGATCAAGCTTGCCGCGACAGCACGACGCAAGGTGGTGAGCGTCATGATCGCGTCGCCGCCGGCACTGACCTGGCGGGCGTTGAAGGACACCTTGCCAACAAGGGCGGGAACGGTCTCGGCGAGCGCCTTTGCCAGGGCCGTGGCAGAGTCCCGGCCGTCCGCAGCAATGGCAACCGCAGGGGTGACAGCCACACCGAGGATGTTGAGATCGTGGAAGGCCTGGCTGCTCCATCCGAGCGAGCGGTCGTGATCGACGACGACCGCAAGCGGCTCGCTGCCGGTCTCCGGGTGACGATTCCGCAGGCTGAGCCGAGCCAAGTACTGAGTCTCACCATCGTCATGAAACGCCTTGGCACCAGGGGGGATGTGAGCAACCGTCACCGCGTTCGGTGCTTCCGACATCCGGTAGACGCCGATCTTGTCGAGGAACACCAGACTCATCGGCGGCGTGACGTAGTCATCGCCCTTGATCATGCCTCGCTCCAGGTAGGCAGCGTAGGCCGGGACGTTCTCACGTTTGGCCTTGTTGTCAGCGATCATCCGTTGGGCTCTTGTGCGCATCTCGTACGCCTGCCGCACTCGGTAGTCCTCCTCCCGCCGCCTCGGGTCCTCCGTGAGGCTCGGGTTGATCACGAAGGACTCCATCTCCTCCAGCGTCGGCCTGATGAGGAACCTGCGCCCGTCAATAACGAGGCATGGCAAGAGCATTCCGGGCAGAGGCAGTGAGCTGGTGTCTAGCACCGGATAGTCGGAGGACTGCACCATGACCGGGTCCTTTCGGCGAGCCGGGGAGCCCGCAGCCGCGAGAGAGGTAGCACGATGCCCAAGGTTCTCTGACCGCGGATCAATTCGTCAACACCGCGGTGGAGTTGACCAGTACCGCGGTAGGGTGCCAGCGTAGGCAAGGACGGGCAATCGCCCGATCCACCCGCCAGCACGTCGGCGCGCCGGTACAGACGAACTCCTCTGCCAGGATCGCAACTGGCAAGGCTGTCAATGATGATCAGGGAAGTGGTGGGGACGATCAGCAAGCTCGAACCTGCGGACCGCGTGGTGGTGCCGATGAACCAGCCAACGGCCGTCGCGTTCCTGGATGAGAGCGGCGCCATCGCGAAAGACCGCTTCTTCGCCGTCGGGTGCCTCAAGCTGGAGGAGCCTGCACGGCTTCTCCGCGCCGTACAACTGCTTCGCGACCGGGAGCACTGGTACCAGGAGATCCACTACGTCGCCCTCACGCGTGACACACTGCCTTTCTACCGCAAGGTAGTTGACCTGCTCGTCGAGTCGGATGCCGTATTCTCGTGCTTCGTCTGCGACCGCGACGCCGCTGATCCAGTAGCACGGTTCGGCGGCCAGTTCGAGGCATACGAATCCCTCGCGTTCCAGCTCCTCCTCGGAAGCATCCGACCGTTCGAGGTAGTCACGGTCCTCGCGGACAACTACTCCACCCCGGCGGGCGTGACGTTCGAGGAGTCCATCAAGGCCCGCGTCAACCAGCGCCTCCAACGCCTTGCCGTCTCCAAGGTCGTCCGGCTCGACTCGCGGGCCGCCGACGCCCTACAACTCGTCGACCTGCTCGTAAGCGCCGTTGCGTTCGAGTTCCGCCAGAGCGTAGGCGCGGCCGGCTTGCGAAGCCCGAAGGCCCAACTCGCAGGCTACGTCCGCCAGAAGTACGAGGTTGCGACGTTCCTCAATGGCTGCAAGACCGAAGCACTCAACATCAAGATCTACCGCGACAACCAGCTCGTCCCAGCCCAGGGCGGCAGCGCATCGACCAGCGCCGACAGCTCAGCGTAACCGATGGTTGCAATCCTCGGTGCGGTCCATCTAAACTGCGGGTGCGGGTGTGGGCCTCTGGCCTTTAGCCCGTTTTTTCTTTCCTGGACCGTCAGCGTGTCGATTCCGCCCTCAGGTCTCCAGCCGAGATCCTCGCCTCGCCCTGGATGATCTGCAGTATCCACGCTCAACAGCTCACCGGCCAGCTCGTCACGGGCGTGAGTCTTGAACGCGTTCTCCGGGGCCGGGGCCGAATCGGCACTGGCGCTGCCCGGGAATCACCCGTCCTCCACACTTGCCGTGCAGCGCAGCTATCCGCCCACCGAGGGCACATTCGCTCACGCGGGAGCGCCAGAAACAGGTGTACGAACACCGAGTCGGCTGGGTCACCGTGAGTCCCGCGCTGGTCTCCGCCGTCCGCACCGCCAAGCAGTACCTCACCGACGGCCTCACCGCGGCCGGCTTCCGCGCCTTCACCCCCGAGGGCACCTACTTCGTCACCACCGACATCACCCCGCTCGGCGAGAAGGACGGCATCGACTTCTGCCGCTCCCTGCCCGAACGCTGCGGCGTGGTCGCCATCCCCAACGCCGTCTTCTACGACAACACCGACGCCGGCCGCAGCCTCGTCCGCTTCACCTTCTGCAAGCGCGACGAAGTGCCCCAGGAGGCCGTCGGCCGCCTCCAGCATCTCGGAAGGGCACTCAAGACCCGGTAAGTCCCCTGCTGAGAACCGTACTTGACGGTTCCGCCGCGACCGGCGGACGGACCGTCGGAGCGGGAGGCGAGGGGTCCGGGAGTGGGCCTTAGCCCAGCTGGGGCGGGTTTGTGCAAGGAGGCAGGGTGCTTCGGGTGGGGGTTGCGCGCTCACGGCGTGGCGTGGGGTTCGCACGCCCCCCTCGAACGGGGGCGGTGCCGCTCCGACGCCAGTTCTGATCTCCACTCAACTTTCATGAACGGAAGGCCTCTTTGCTGCCCGTGAGGCAAATCCGGCGACCCTCCTGGCACTCCCGGCCGCCCTCCACGCCCTGTGTCTGGAGGGCTGCGGCGCATGGAGCGCGCCAAGGGCGCACAACCGGCGTGCACGGCGCGCAGGCCGGTGACAGGGGCGCGCGCTGTGCAAAGTCGCACATCGGGTCGATCAGGGCCGGGAAGCAGGTGTGCTCGAAGCGGTGAATGCTTCACAAAGTTGGGTAAATCACCGACGGACCCGGCGTATTCATGCTTCTCTGCTGCTGAATCTCCAGCCGGAATCCCTCCTTCCACGGTCGGCCGCGCCCAGGGCCGCACAGCCACGCACAGCCTCGCCATCGCCTAGGCCTAGTCGCTGCTGCTCGGCGGGCGCGCACGGAGCTGAAACGCGGAGCCGAGCATGCTCACCACACTGCAGACCTCCTACACGGACACCCGCGCCGGTGACCTGGCCTGGTGCCTCGGCGGCGATCCGCTGCCCGCTCTCGCCGTCCGCGACCTGAGACTCGACGGCGGCCACCCCGACACCTCCGGCACCCTCCAGTTGCGGCTGCTGGGCGCCTCGCACCAGGTGGTGATCTCGGCCGGCCCCGGCGACTGCCTGGAGACCGTCGCCTGCCTGCCCGGCCGCCGCACCCCGCTGCCCGCCCGGGTCGCCAAGCAGGTCGGCGGATGGGAGTACGAATTCGCCGCCCGGATCGAGGCGCTGCCGCCGCACGACTTCGCGGCCCGCGCCCAGGAGCTGCTGGCCCTGGTCGAGGGCCACCCGCGCGGTCTCGCCGGGGTGTTCCCGGGCGACCCGAGCGCCTTCACCGCACTGGTCACCCAGGGCGGCCCGGACCGGCTGCTCTGGCGGACCTGGCACGCCTACCCGCAGGAGGGGCAGCTGGTCTGCACCCGCTCCTCGCTGGTGGTGTCGGGGCCGTGAGGACCAACGACCCGGGCAGGACCACCTGTCCGGTCATACGCTATTCAGTACAAGCCCATGAATCGCACGCAGGAACGATTCGTCAATCCGGCAGCCCTCACTGTCCGTCGGATGGGCGCAGCTATCCGTCACACACGTCCCCTAGCGTTTGTTCGTGATCAACCATCCGGCCGGTCCGCCCGCACACCCGCAAGTGGACCTCGACGAGGGCACGCCACCCCTGCCCGGGCGAAGCCTCATCCCCCTGCCCGCCCGCCGTCGGTCCCGGCTGCGCTCCCGCCCCCGGCTCGCCCGGCTCACCGTCCTGCTGGCCGCGTTCGTCTGCGCGGCCTGCGGACTCGTCTACGAACTCGAACTCGTGGCGCTCGACGACTACCTGCTGGGGGACACGGTCACCCAGACCTCGGTCGTGCTGTCCGTCATGGTGTTCGCGATGGGCCTCGGCTCGCTGCTCGCCAAGCGGCTCACCCGCCGCCCCGCGACCGCCTTCGCCCTGGTCGAGTGCGCCCTCGCGCTCAGCGGCGGGCTCTCCGTCCTCGCCCTGTACTCGTGCTGGGCGTGGATCGGCCGCTACCAGGCCGCGATGGTCGGCCTCACCTGCCTCATCGGCATCCTCATCGGCGCCGAGATCCCGCTGCTGATGACCCTCATCCAACGGATCCGGCGCGAGGACGCCGGACGGGCGGTCGCCGACCTGTTCGCCGCCGACTACGTGGGCGCGCTGATCGGCGGCCTCGCCTTCCCCTTCCTGATCCTGCCCCGGCTCGGCCCCGGCGACGGCGCCCTGCTCACCGGGGCGGTCAACGCCGTCGCCGGGGCCGCCGTGGTGCTCTGGCTCTTCCGCGAGGAGCCCGCCCCCCGGATACGACGGCTGCTCTGGGGCGGCTGCACCCTCGTCCTCGCCGTGCTCGCGGCCGCCGCCGCGGGCTCCGACTCCATCGAACGCGCCGCCCGGCACGCCCTCTACGGCGACCAGGTCCGCTACGCCACCCGCAGCCGGTACCAGGAGATCGTGCTCACCGGCCCCGCCGACGGCCCGCTCCGGCTCTACCTCGACGGACGGCTCGCGGTCTGCGGGCCCGACGAGTACCGGGGCAGCGAGGCACTAGTCCACCCCGCCCTGGCCGCCGGGTCCGACGCCCGGATCCTGCTGCTCGGCGGCGGCGACGGCCTCGCCCTGCGGGAGGTGCTGCGGCACCGGGGCGTCCGCTCCGTCCGGCTGGTCGACGCCGACCCGACCCTCCCCCGGCTCGCCGGCACCGACCCCGGGCTCGCCGCCCTCAACGGCCACTCCCTGGACGACTCCCGGGTCCGCACCACCGCCGCCGACCCGATGGCCTGGCTGCGCGGCGCGCCCGCCGAGGAGTACGACGTGGTGCTCGCCGACCTGCCCGCGCCCTCCGACGGCGGGCCGGTCAAGTTCCACTCCCAGGAGTTCTACGGCCTCGCGGCCCGGCTGCTGGCCCCCGGCGGCCGGATCGCCGTCCGGGGCGGGGAGGGTGGGGAAGGCGGGGGCGGCGGCCTGTGGCGGATCGAGTCGGGGCTGCGGGCCGCCGGCCTGCGGACGACCCCGTACGCGGTCCAGGACAGCGCCACCGCGGCCTGCCGCCCCGGCCCGCCCGACAGCACCCAGGACTTCGTGCTGGCCGCCGCCACCCCGCCCCCGCTCACCCTCGGCCCCGACGCCCCACCGCCCCGCGCCCTCACCCCCGACGCCCTCCGTAGCTCCAGCGCCCGCCTCACCGCCCTCCGGCCACCTCGCCCCCCGGCCCCGCTCACGCTCCTCGGGCCCCGCTGAGGGAGGGAGGGCGGCCGGAATGCGAGGGGAAGGGCGCCGCGCGGACCGGCCGGCCCGTAGGGCCGCGGGCGGGCCCGCGGGCGAGCGGACGCGGCGGGTGCGGGGGGTGGCGGAAAGTCGCGCGGTGGTGGGTAGGGACCGGGCGGGGCCCAGTCGGTAGGCTCCGTTGCATGGAGCATGAGGTTGTCGTCCCGATGTCCGCCGAGCTGGTGCGGCAGGCCTTGCAGGATCCGGCGCTGCTGGCGCGGAGCGTCCCCGGGCTGAGCACCGAGCCGGCGGCGGTCGGGGCCGGGTCGGCCGAGGAGATCGGTGGGCGGCTGAAGCTGCGGATCGGCGGCTCCACGATCACCTTCAAGGGCGTGCTGTCGCTGATCGAGGGGCGCAACGGGGTGCTCACCGTGCTCGCCGAGGGTCAGGAGGCCCGGGGCAGCGGTGAGGCGACCGCCACCGTACGGGTGAGCGTCACGGACGGCGCCGAGGACGGCACCGCGACGGTCCGGTTCACGGGCGACCTGAGCGCCACCGGCCGACTGGCCGAGTTCGACGCCGAGACCCTCGACGCCGCCGGTCGCCGTCTGCTGGAGCGCTTCGCCACCGCGCTCACCTCGCCGGACGCCCCGGACGCGGCGGACGCCCCGGAGGAGGGCGACGAGGAGCTCACGAGCGGGACCGGTACCGGGACCGAGGCCGGCAACGAGAGCACGGACGGGACCGGTGCCGACGCCGAGATCCTCTTCATCGAGGAGCGCCAGGACCAGCCCGGCGACGACCTGGACGACGACCTCTCCGATCTGATCGCCTTCTCCGACGCCGACGCCGAGCGCTTCGGCCTCCCCACCGGCCCGGCCGACGAGGAGGACGAGGACGACGTCGACGCGGCCGACGCCGCCGGGGAGGGCGGCGACGGCCCCCAGGACGGTGTCGCCGAGGAGCTCCCCGCCGAGCCGCTGTTCGCCTACGAGGACGAGCCGGAGCTCACCGGCCCGGTCCGCCGCAGCATCGTCGGCCGTTCGGCCGAGGAGGTGGACCACGCCCCGCCGCGCGGCCGCTACGCCCCGGCGCTGCCGGCCCGCAGCGCGCGGGCCCGGGCGGCGTCCCGCTGGGGCGGCGAGGCCGGCGGCATCGTGGTGCCGGGCGCGGGTGGCCGCAGTGCGGTGCCGTGGGTGATCGGTGGCTCGGTGGCGTTGCTGGGCGGTGCCGTGGTGCTGGTCAGGGCGCTGCGCCGCCGCTAGCCACGAGCGCTTCCCGGGCCGCCCGGCCCGGCACAGGCCCTAGACTGAACGCTCATGAGCAACGACCGCGACGCCCTGCTGGCACAGATCAAGGACAAGGCCGTCGTGCACGGCAAGGTCACCCTTTCCTCCGGCAAGGAGGCCGACTACTACGTCGACCTGCGCCGGATCACGCTGGACGGCGAGGCCGCCCCGCTGGTCGGCCGGGTGATGCTGGACGCGACCTCGCACCTGGAGTACGACGCCGTCGGCGGTCTGACCCTCGGTGCCGACCCGGTGGCCACCTCGATGCTGCACGCCGCCGCCGCGCGCGGGCGGAAGCTGGACGCCTTCGTGGTCCGCAAGACCGGCAAGGCGCACGGTCTGCAGCGCCGGATCGAGGGCCCGGACGTGAAGGGCCGCCGGGTGCTGGCGGTCGAGGACACCTCCACCACCGGTGGCTCGGTGCTGCAGGCCGTCGAGGCGCTGCGCGAGGCGGGCGCCGAGGTGGTCGGCGTCGCGGTGATCGTCGAGCGCGGTGGCGCGGGCGCCGTCGAGGAGCAGGGCCTGCAGTACGTGACCGCGTACACCCTGGACGACCTGGGTCTCTGAGCGTACGGAACCCCGGGCAAGACGAAGGGCCGGGCCCTGTTTCACGTGAAACCACGTGGAACGGGGCCCGGCCCTCGAAGCGTTTGCAGCGAGGCCGTGAACGAGGACCTCAGCCGCGCCGGTGCCGCCCGCCGCCGCTGCCCTGCATGGCGTCCGCGGCGGGCGCCTCGACGAGGCCGGCCTTCTTCTTCCGGCGCTCCCGCATGACCTCGACCAGGATCGGCGAGATCGACAGCAGCACGATCAGCAGCACCGCGGGGATCAGGTACTTGTCGATCACCGGGGCGAGCGCGTCGCCGAAGAAGTAGCCGATCAGCAGCATGGACTCGGTCCAGAGCACACCGCCGACGACGTTCCACACGAAGAAGGTCTTGGCGGGCATCTCCAGGGTGCCGGCCACCGGGTTCAGGAAGGTGCGGATGATCGGCATGAAGCGGGCCAGCACCACGGCCTTGCCCGAGCCGAACTTGTTGAAGTACTCCTCCGCCTTGATCACGTAGTCGCGGCGGAAGATCTTCGACTCGGGCTTGTCGAACATCTTCGGCCCGACCTTGGCCCCGATCAGGTGTCCCAGCTGGGCACCGGCGATCGCCGCGATCGGGCAGCCGGTGAGCAGGACCGCGATCGGCAGCTTGGCGCCGTCGCCGAGCACCGAGGAGGCGGCGTTCGAGGCGGCGACACCTCCGATGATCAGCAGCGAGTCACCCGGGAAGAAGAAGCCGACCAGCAGGCCGGTCTCCGCGAAGATGATCGCGATCAGCCCGATGGCGCCGAGGGACGAGATCAGGGATTTGGCGTCGAGCAGATTGACGGCCAGCTGGTTGTAGTCCACGGGCGCAGGATAGCGGGCGTACCTTTCGGACGGCTCCCGGCCGAGCCGGTGGGCCCGGGTCCGGCGCGGGTCCGGCCCAGGTCCGGCTCCGATCGGGCCCGGGTCCGGCCCAGGTCCGGGGATCCCGCCGTCGACTTCCGGCCGAGCCTCCCCCGGCGACGTCCCGACAGGCGGGCTCCTGCTGACCTGCGGGCACGAGTCTGGGAAGATGGCACAGGCGTCCGGTCCGCGGCCGGGCCACCACCCTCATGGCCGTACCGCGGAGGTCGCCTCGAACCTTGGTGCCGGAGAGCCACACCGCAGCGCCGCGCGTCGGCGGGCCGGCACGGAGTCGTCACGAAGGCGTACACAGCGTCGGACAGCACCGTCCGTACGCCGCAACCCGACAGGAGCGGATCGCATGCCCATCGCAACTCCCGAGGTCTACAACGAGATGCTCGACCGGGCCAAGGCGGGCAAGTTCGCCTACCCGGCCATCAACGTCACCTCGTCGCAGACCCTGCACGCCGCGCTGCGCGGTTTCGCCGAGGCCGAGAGCGACGGCATCATCCAGATCTCGACCGGTGGCGCGGAGTTCCTGGGCGGCCAGCACAACAAGGACATGGTGACCGGCGCCGTCGCGCTCGCCGAGTTCGCGCACATCGTCGCCGCCAAGTACGACATCACCGTCGCGCTGCACACCGACCACTGCCCGAAGGACAAGCTGGACGGCTACGTCCGCCCGCTGCTGGCGGTCTCCGCCGAGCGCGTGGCCAAGGGCGAGAACCCGCTGTTCCAGTCGCACATGTGGGACGGCTCGGCCGAGACCCTCGCCGACAACCTGTCCATCGCCCAGGAGCTGCTGGCCCAGGCCGCCGCCGCCAAGATCATCCTTGAGGTCGAGATCACCCCGACCGGTGGCGAGGAGGACGGCGTCTCGCACGAGATCAACGACGAGCTGTACACCACCGTCAACGACGCCGTGCGCACCGCCGAGGCCCTGGGCCTGGGCGAGAAGGGCCGCTACCTGCTGGCCGCCTCCTTCGGCAACGTGCACGGCGTGTACAAGCCGGGCAACGTCGTGCTGAAGCCGGAGCTGCTGCGCGAGCTGCAGGACGCGATCGGCAAGCAGTACGGCAAGACCGACCCGTTCGACTTCGTCTTCCACGGCGGCTCGGGCTCCACCGCCGAGGAGATCGCCACCGCGCTGGAGAACGGCGTCGTGAAGATGAACCTGGACACCGACACCCAGTACGCCTTCACCCGCCCGGTGGCCGGCCACATGTTCGCCAACTACGACGGCGTACTGAAGGTCGACGGCGAGGTCGGCAAGAAGAACACCTACGACCCGCGCACCTGGGGCAAGCTGGCCGAGGCCGGCATGGCCGCCCGCGTGGTCGAGGCGGCCGAGCAGCTGCGCTCGGCCGGCAAGCGCCTGAAGTGAGCCCGCCGGAGCGCGCGTGACGGTCGCGGGTGACGGTCGCGCGTGACAACGGTCGTGCCCCCGGCGGTATCCCGCCGGGGGCACGGTCTTGTCCGGATGGTTCCGTGGTCCTACTGCTTGAGCTCCGCGTACGCCTCCGCGCTGCTGTCCTTCAGGAACTGCCAGCAGCGGGCCTCCTCCTCGGTCTCCTTGATCGCGCCGGCCGCCCGGGCGAGCGCCGCCAGGCAGCGCAGGAAGCCGCGGTTGCCGCGGTGCTCCCACGGCACCGGCCCGTGGCCCTTCCAGCCGCTGCGGCGCAGCTGGTCGAGGCCCCGGTGGTAGCCGGTGCGGGCGTAGGCGTAGGACTCGACGTAGCGGCCCGCCGCGTAGGCGTCGTCGGCGAGCATGGCCCAGGCGAGGCAGAAGGCCGGGAAGTCGGCGGCCACCTGGGTCGGTGAGGCCGACTCCTCCGCCAGCATCCGGTAGGGCTGCTCGTCCTCCGGCAGGAGGGTCGGGTCGGGGCCGTCGAGAAGATTCCTGTGAATCGCCATGCAGTGCAGTCTGCCACCCGGGGCCCAGGGGTCAACCGCCCCGCTCCGGTCACCGGGCCCCGCGGGGCGGATGCACGGCCCGGCCGCCCCGGAGCTGCGGGGGCGCCTCGGCCCGCGGGCGCACCGCCCGACCGGCCGTACCGGCGCGAGCCGCTGGACCCGGTCCGCTCCCCGGGGCCGTCGGTCGACCGGGGCCGGCCGCGGCTGCATACCAGGTATGTAGACATTCACCCGTTCGCATGCCAGGGTGTCGCTCGTGCCCGCAGCCAGAACCGCCCGCAGGCGAGCCGCTCCACCGAAGAACGCTCGCACTGCCCGTCGACGCCGCAGGCCACCCCGCCGGATCGGCCCTGGCATGCTCACGGCACTGGTCGCCTCCGTCCTGCTGCTGGGCGTCGCCGCCTTCGCCCTGGACCGCCCCTCGGACGCCCCGGCCCCCGCCGCGACCGCCCAGGCCCGGGTCGCCCCGCCCGGCGAGCAGTCACCCGGCACGGCCCCGGCTACGCCGACACCCACCGGCACCCCCACCCCCACGACGGCCCCGACGCCCACGCCCACCGCGCCCGACCCCGGCCCCACCAAGGGCGCCGGCACCTTCAGCATCGCCCCCGCCAGCGCCAAGGCCGTCGGCCGCGGCACCGTGCGCCGCTACCGGGTCGAGGTCGAGGACGGCATAGGCATCGACGCCGCCTCCGCCGCCGGGCAGATCCACGGCATCCTCGGCGACCGCCGCGGCTGGACCAACGACCACAAGAACGCCTTCCAGCTGGTCGCGGGCGGCTCGTACGACTTCACCGTGAAGATCGCCTCCCCGGCCACCGTGGACAAGATCTGCGGCGCCTCCGGGCTGGACACCCACGGCGAGGTCAACTGCAACGTCGGCAACCAGGTGCTCGTCAACTCCAAGCGCTGGAACACCGGTTCACCGCAGTTCAGCGGCCCGCTGGAGGAGTACCGGGCGCTGATCGTCAACCACGAGGTCGGCCACCGGATCGGCCACGGACACGAGACCTGCCCCGGCCCCGGCAAGCCCGCGCCCGCGATGATGCAGCAGATCTACGGTCTCAAGGGCTGCGCGCCGAACGCCTGGCCGTACTCGGCGGACGGCACCTACCTGAGCGGCCCGGCGGTGCCGTAGCCGTCCCGCGGCCCCTCGCCGCCGTCCCGCAGTGCAACGGAGTTGAGACCTGAACGGCAACCCTCCGGCACGTCCACGGCCTACCCTCCGATCATGACCGCTGCCCAACGCCTGAGGCTCACCGCCGCGTTCGCCGTCGCCGGGATCACATTCGGCACCGCGGCCTGCTCGTCCTCGTCCTCGACCTCGACCTCCACCGCCACCGGCGGCGGAGCGCTCTCCTACGACCGCGTCCGGTCGACCGCCCTGGACCTGTTCAAGAACGACTCCAGCACCTGCCCGTTCGGCCTCGACTTCGCCAAGGCCGCCGCCGCGGCCGGGATCACCGGCGCCGTCGCCCCCGCCGTGACCGACGGACGCTCCGTCACGGGCAACGCCGGGGAGGGCGTCCCGGCCCAGCCCTGGCCCTCGGGGAACACCGATCACCCGCCGACCGTGACCGAGATGCCGGCCACTCCCCCGAGCGCCCAGATCACCTGCTCGTACACGGTCGGCGCGTCCACCGTCGACGTCGAGCTGCTGGCCGTGCCGAAGAACGACTACGGCATCAGCATGATGCTCCCCTCGATCGCGCGCGCCGGGCTGCTCAGCGTGGACCAGCTCTCCCAGTTCTCCGCCGACCGGCCCGCCGTCGGCCAGACCAAGCTCACCCCGGGCGGGGGCACCGCCGCCGTCGCCCGGATCGCGCTGCACGGCGACGGGGACCTGGTGCTGATGCTCGACCAGAACACCACCGGCCGGGCGGCGCAGGACCCGGCCCTCGCCGGCGAACCGCTGCGCAAGGCCGCCGAAGCCCTGGTCGGGCAGATCCACTGACCGGCTAGCCGAGCACCGGCAGGTACTCCCCCAGGTCGCTGCGCTCCCCCGAGGCGGCCACCCCGTGGTCCGCCACCGCCGCCGCCCACGGCACCCGGCCGGTGGCCAGCCGGATCCAGGTCAGCGGGTCGGTCTCGACCACGTTGGGCGGGGTGCCGCGGGTGTGCCTGGGCCCCGGGACGGCCTGGACGACCGCGTACGGCGGGATCCGCAGCTCGACCGCGCCGCCGGGCACCCGGTCGGCGAAGGCGTCCGCCAGCAGCCGGGTGACGGCGGCGACGGCCTGGCGGTCGTGCGGGAAGGCGGCGAGGCCCAGCGCGTCGGCCAGGTCGTCGGCGTGCACCACCGTCTCCACCAGCCTGGTCACCAACAGATCGGAGAGCAGCATCGAGCCCAGCCGGATCTCCAACCGCCGTGCGGGGTCGGCGGCTTCGGGGCGCTCCAGCAGCCCGGTCAGCGCGTCGGCGGCCCGCCCGAAGGCGGCAGCCGCCGAGGCCGCGTCCCCGCCGAACCCGGCGGCGGCCCGCTCCCGGGTCTGGGAGTCCAGTGCCGGCGCGACCGTGCCGACCGCCGAGACCCAGCCCAGCAGGTCCAGCGCCGGCCGCCCCTCCAGCGGGTCGTCCAGGTGCACGGGCAGGAAGTCGAGCTGGACGGCCAGGTGAGCGAGCAGCTCCCGCACCCGCCAGTCCCCCAACCTGGTCGGCAGGTCCAGCTGCTCGTCGCCCAGCCCGGCCACGGCGGCGCGCAGCGCCCCGGTCTGGGCGGCCAGCGCGGCGCGGACCTTCTGCGGTTGGTACGTACGGGACTTGGCAGGCATGGGGCCCAACATACGCCGAGAGGCGGACGGTTCCGGAGAACCGTCCGCCTCTCGAAACCGCCGGGTCAGGCGAGCAGGGCCTCGATGACGCCGGTGTGGGCGTCCTTCAGCTCGGCCAGCGAGACGGTGAACTGCCCCTGGACGTCCAGGGAGTCGCCGTCCACCACACCGATCCGGGTGGCCGGCAGGCCACGCGCGGTGCACATGTCGTTGAAGCGGAGCTCCTCGCTGCGCGGCACCGCCACGACGGCGCGGCCGGCCGACTCCGAGAACAGGAACACGAACGGGTCCGTGCCCTCGGGCACGACGATCCGCGCGCCGTGGCCGCCCTTGAGGCAGCTCTCCACGAGCGCCTGGCCGAGGCCGCCGTCGGACAGGTCGTGCGCGGCGTCGATCATGCCGTCGCGCGAGGCCGAGATCAGGATCTCGCCGAGCAGCCGCTCGCGCTCCAGGTCCACCTTGGGCGGCAGGCCGCCGAGGTGGTCGTGGACGACCTGCGACCAGGCCGAGCCGCCGAGCTCGTCCGCCGTGTCGCCGAGCAGGTAGAGCAGCTGCCCCTCCTCGGCGAAGGCCACCGGGGTGCGCCGGGTGACGTCGTCGATGACGCCGAGCACCGCGACCACCGGGGTCGGGTGGATGGCGACCTCGCCGGTCTGGTTGTACAGCGAGACGTTGCCGCCGGTGACCGGGGTGCCGAGCACCAGGCAGGCGTCGGCCAGGCCGCGGGTCGCCTCGGCGAACTGCCACATCACGTCCGGGTCCTCGGGGGAGCCGAAGTTGAGGCAGTCGGAGACGGCGAGCGGCTTGGCACCGCCGGCCGCGACGTTGCGGTACGCCTCGGCCAGGGCCAGCTGGGCACCGGTGTACGGGTCCAGCTTGGCGTAGCGGCCGTTGCCGTCGGTGGCGACCGAGACGCCGAGGTTGGTCTCGTCGTCGATCCGGATCATGCCCGAGTCCTCGCCGTGCGAGAGCACGGTGTTGCCGAGCACGTAGCGGTCGTACTGGTCGGTGATCCAGGACTTGGAGGCCTGGTTCGGGTGGCTCGCGACCTTCAGCAGGTCGGCCTTGAGGCCCTCGCCGGTGGTCGGGCGGGCCAGCCGCTCGGCGGTCGGGGCGTCGGCCTGCAGCGCGTCCTGCCAGCTCGGGCGGGCGTAGGGGCGCTGGTAGGTCGGGCCCTCGTGGGCGACGGTGCGCGGGGGCACGTCCACCACGAGCTCCCCGTGCCAGAAGATCTCCAGGCGCTCGCCGTCGGTCACCTCACCGATGACGTTGGCGATGACGTCCCACTTCTCGCAGATCTCCAGGAAGCGGGCGACCTTGTCGGGCTCGACGATCGCGCACATGCGCTCCTGCGACTCGCTCATGAGGATCTCCTCCGGCGAGAGCGTGTGGTCGCGCAGGTGCACCGTGTCGAGGTCGATCCGCATGCCGCCCGAGCCCGCCGAGGCCAGCTCGCTGGTGGCGCAGGACAGGCCGGCGCCGCCGAGGTCCTGGATGCCCTTGACGAGCTTCTCCCGGAAGATCTCCAGGGTGCACTCGATCAGGAGCTTCTCCTGGAACGGGTCGCCGACCTGGACGGCCGGGCGCTTGGCCGGCTTGGTGTCGTCGAAGGTCTCCGAGGCGAGCACCGAGACGCCGCCGATGCCGTCGCCGCCGGTGCGGGCGCCGTACAGGATGACCTTGTTGCCTGCGCCGGAGGCCTGCGCGAGGTGGATGTCCTCGTGCTTCATGACGCCCACGCACAGCGCGTTGACCAGCGGGTTGCCCTGGTAGCAGGAGTCGAAGACGACCTCTCCGCCGATGTTCGGCAGGCCCAGGCAGTTGCCGTAGCCGCCGATGCCCGCGACGATGCCGGGCAGCACGCGCCGGGTGTCCGGGTGGTCGGCCGCACCGAAGCGCAGCGGGTCCATCACGGCGACCGGGCGGGCGCCCATCGCCAGGATGTCGCGCACGATGCCGCCGATGCCGGTGGCCGCGCCCTGGTAGGGCTCGATGTACGACGGGTGGTTGTGCGACTCGACCTTGAAGGTCACCGCGTAGCCCTGGCCGACGTCGACCACACCGGCGTTCTCGCCGATGCCGACGAGCATCGCGTCCGAATCCGGCTTCTTCTCGCCGAACTGCTTCAGGTGGACCTTGCTGCTCTTGTACGAACAGTGCTCGGACCACATGACCGAGTACATCGCGAGTTCGGCGCCGGTCGGGCGGCGGCCGAGAATCTCCCGGATGCGCGCGTACTCGTCCTTCTTGAGGCCGAGTTCGGCCCACGGCTGGGCGGCGTCCGGGGTCTGCTCGGCGTTCTTGACGGTGTCGAGGCTCATCAGGCGTTCACCAGCTGCTTCAGTACGGAAGTGAAGAAGCCCAGGCCCTCGGTGGTCGGACCGGTGAGCGGCTCCACGGCGTGCTCCGGGTGCGGCATCAGGCCGACGACATTGCCGGCGGCGTTGGTGATGCCGGCGATGTCGCGGTACGAACCGTTCGGGTTGACGTCGAGGTACCGGGCCACGACCCGGCCCTCCGCCTCCAGTTCGTCCAGGACGTGCGCGTCGGCGACGAAGCGGCCCTCGCCGTTCTTCAGCGGCACGACGATTTCCTGACCCGCCGAGTAATCCCCGGTCCAGGCCGTCTCCGCGTTCTCGATGCGCAGCTTCTGGTCGCGGCAGACGAAGTGCAGCGAGTCGTTCCGGGTGAGCGCGCCGGGCAGCAGGTGCGATTCGCAGAGCACCTGGAAGCCGTTGCAGATACCCAGGACCGGCATTCCGAGCCTGGCCTGCTCGATGACGGTCTCCATGACCGGCGAGAAGCGGGAGATCGCGCCGCAGCGCAGATAGTCGCCGTAACTGAATCCGCCCGGCAGGACGACGGCGTCGACCTGGTGGAGATCCTTGTCACGGTGCCAGAGGGCGACCGGCTCCGCGCCGGCCAGGCGGACCGCGCGCTGGGCGTCGCGGTCGTCGAGCGAGCCGGGGAAAGTGACGACGCCGATGCGGGTGGTCACTTCGCCGCCTCCTCGACGCGGACGGTGAAGTCCTCGATCACGGTGTTGGCGAGAAAGGTCTCGGCGGCTTCGCGGATACGGGCGAGCGCGGCGTCGTCGACCGGGCCCTCCAACTCCAGCTCGAAACGCTTGCCCTGGCGGACGTCGGCGATCCCGGTGAATCCGAGACGGGGCAGTGCACGCTGCACCGCCTGTCCCTGGGGGTCGAGGATCTCCGGCTTGAGCATGACGTCGACTACGACGCGTGCCACTGGCACTCCCGGTGGTGTCTTCGGTGAGGCGGGGGAACTCCAGACTACCGGCCGTTCGGGGCAGGATTGCTGGCCGGGGAAGGTGACGCGCGTAGATCCAGGACCCTTACGCCGCAAGGGATCCGGCGCCGCCATCCCTCGTCCGGGCCGGCCCGTTTCCGGGGATTCGACGCCCGGAACGGGAACCCCCCGGAGGACACCCGAATACGGCACTTGGGGACAGAACCGCCCGTCCCGCACATCGGTATCCGGCAGTCCCGCGAAGACTCGTGAATATCCGGAAAAGAATGCCGGACTCTTCGATTTCGACCCCCTTCGGGTGCAGAATAGGGCCACCTGTCGCGGCAAGTGCTGCGTATCCGGCGGGCCACCGGGCCTGCCCGTGTGCGCTTGCGCGAGTTGGTGCACATCAGGCCACGGGGCGCACTCCGTGAACCGGCGGCCGAATTGCCCGAGAGGATTGACACCCATGGCTCAGCGTGTAGTTGTCACGCTCTCCGACGACCTGGACGGCGGCGCCGCCGCGGAAACCGTCCACTTCGGCGTCGACGGGAAGTCGTACGAGATCGACCTGTCCGTGGACAACGCCGAAAAGCTTCGGGAGGCCCTCGCCCCGTTCGTCGCGGCCGGCCGGCGCCAGAGCCGCACCGGAAAGTCCTTCCGCCGCACCGCGCTCACCCCGGACCCGGCCGCCGTGCGTGCCTGGGCCCTGTCGCGCGGCATGGAACTGCCGGCCCGCGGCCGGATCCCCAAGCACGTGTACGAGGCGTTCGCCGAGGCGAACTGACCCCGTCGGGGCACCGCCCCCGGTCGCCCTGCCCGCCCGGACCGAAGGGGTGGGGCGACCACCCCGAACGATGCTGTAGAGTATTCCTCGTCGCCGCAACGGAGAGATCCGAAGAGGCGGCGGGTGCCCCACCAGGCACCGTGCGGACGTGGCTCAGTTGGTAGAGCATCACCTTGCCAAGGTGAGGGTCGCGAGTTCGAATCTCGTCGTCCGCTCGCAGTGCGCGAGCACAGCACAACTCAATAGTTTGACCATGCGGACGTGGCTCAGTTGGTAGAGCATCACCTTGCCAAGGTGAGGGTCGCGAGTTCGAATCTCGTCGTCCGCTCCAGAGCGAAGGCCCCCTCGATCGAGGGGGCCTTCGACGTATTCCGGCTCCTTCCCCCATTCCCCATGACATTTGTCATCGCCGACCCGTGGATCCGCACCGCCGGTCCATGACGGCGCGCACTGCCCGCGCGCCCGGGGCGGCGGAAGGCTTGGGGCATGGAAACGAGCAAGCCCGGTCGCCCCGGCGGCAACGTGATCGAGGTCACCGACCTGCACCGGCACTACGGCACCGGCACCACCGAGTACCACGCCGTCCGCGGCGTCGACCTGACCGTCGGCCGCGGCGAGCTGTTCGCCCTGCTCGGCACCAACGGCGCCGGCAAGACCTCCACCATGGAGGTCATCGAGGGCCTGGCCGCGCCCAGCGGCGGCACCGTCCGGGTGCTCGGCCGCGACCCCTTCACGGAGCGCGCCGCCGTCCGGCCGCGGATCGGCGTCATGCTCCAGGAGGGCGGCTTCCCCGGCGAGCTCACCGCCGCCGAGACCGGCCGCGCCTGGGCCGGGGTGACCAGCGGCGCCCGCCCGGTCGCGGAGGCGCTGGAGCTGGTCGGCCTCGGCCACCGGGCCGGCGTCCGGGTCAAGCAGCTGTCCGGCGGCGAACGGCGCCGGCTCGACCTCGCGATGGCCCTGCTCGGCCGCCCGGAGGTGCTCTTCCTGGACGAGCCCAGCACCGGCCTCGACCCGGAGGCTCGCGCCGCCGTCTGGCGGCTGGTCCGGGAGCTGCGCGCCCAGGGCACCACGGTGCTGCTCACCACCCACTACCTGGAGGAGGCCGAGGAGCTCGCCGACCGGCTGGCCATCATGCACGGCGGCCAGGTCGTGACCACCGGCACCGTCGCCGAGGTGATCGCCGGGCGGCCCTCCCGGATCACCTTCGAGCTCCCGGAGTTCACCGGGGCCGCGCTGCCCGTCCTGCCCGGGGCCGAGGTCGGCATCGACGGCCGCAAGGTCACCGTGCAGAGCATCGGCCTCCAGGACACCCTCACCGACCTGCTCGGCTGGGCCCGGCACCACGGGATCGCGCTCGGCGCCCTGGACGCCCGCAGCGCCTCGCTGGAGGAGGCCTTCCTCGCCATCGCCTCCGAGGCCGCCCACCAGGCCCCGCCGCAGGCCCCCGCCGCCGACCGTCCCGCCCGCCGCCGCCTGATCGGATCCGCCCGATGACCACCGCCGCCACCGACGCCACCGACGCCACCGACGCCACCCCCACCGTCGCCGGCCCGCCGAGCAGCACCGCCGGCCGGCTGCTCGCCCTCGGCCGTGCCGAGGCCACCCTGCTGCTGCGCAACCGCACCGCGCTGTTCACCGCCGTGGTGCTGCCGGTGGTGCTGATCAGCTCCCTCCAGGGGCTGCTCAAGAAGCAGTCCGAGAACAACCCCGGGCTGGACGTCCACTCACTGCTGATCTACGGCTCCGTCGGGATGATCCTGGCCTTCGTCGTGTACTACAACCTGACCGCCGCGTACGTGGGGCGGCGCGGCGAGCTGGTGCTCAAGCGGCTGCGCACCGGCGAGGCCGAGGACCTGGAGATCCTGCTCGGCACCGCCGTCCCCTCGCTCGTCCTCGGGCTGTTCATGGCCGCCCTGATCGGGATCGGCGGCAGCATCCGCCTGCACCTGGCCGTCCCGGTCAACCCGGTGCTGATGCTGGTCGGCCTGCTGATGCTGCTGGCCACCATGATCGCCCTGGCCGCGCTGTCCAGCGCCTTCACCAGGACCGTGGAGAGCGCGGGCATCACCACCCTGCCCGTCATGCTGGTGATGCAGTTCGGCTCCGGCCTGTTCGTCCCGCTGGAGGTCATGCCCTCGCAGCTGGCCGACGTCTGCCGTCTGCTGCCGACCACCCCGGCCTTCCAGCTGATCCGGGTCGGCTGGTTCGGCACCGACGGCTCCGGCGCCGCGACCGACTTCCTCGGCAGCTGGGGCGCCGCCGCCCCGCACCTGGTCACCGGTGCCGTCTGGCTCGGTCTGGCGGTCTGGGGCGCGGTGCGCTACTTCCGCTGGGAACCGCGTCGCTGACCGCGGCGGAAAGGCGATCCGAAGGACCGCCCCCGATTCGACCTCTGGTAGGAAGGCGGAAAGCATGATCGCTGTCGAACAGGGGCGGAAGTTTTGAGAATGCGGTCACCGCTGCGCAACTGGCGGCGTCTGAGCAAGCCGCAGCGCACCGAGTTCTACCTCCGTTGGTGCCTCTACCTGATGGCCCTGTTCCTCCTGCCCGGAGTGCTCTCCGCCATCGGCACCGGAGCCGCAACGGCCGGGAACACCCCCGCGGTCCAGGTGTCCCTCCTGATCGGCCTCGCCGCCACCCTGGTGCTGCTGCGGACCTTCCGGGTGACCCTCGACCACTACCTGCGGCGGCCCACCGACCACCGGCGCTGGGTCGTCCTCACCGTCGGCCTGGTGGTGGCCGGTTCCTGGGCGGTCATGCTGGTGGGACCGGTCGGCGACATGACGGCGGAACCGGCGCGGTTCCCGTTCACCGCGCTCGTCGTCGGCTACCTGCTGATCTTCGGTTTCTGCCCGGTGTGCGTGGGGCTGCCCCCGCGTTGGTCCGCCCCCGCCGGACTCGGCATGGTGCTGGCGGTCGGCCCGCCCATGGTGCTGGCCGGGATCGGCGTTCCCACGGCCACCGGGTTCCTGACGGTCATGGCGGTCGCCATGGCCTTCCTCGGGGCCAGCTGCCGCAGCTTCGCCTGGCTCACCGCCATCGTCTGGGAACTGGACGCCGCCCGCGAGGCGCAGTCCCGGCTGGCCGTCGCCGAGGAGCGGCTGCGCTTCTCCCGCGACCTGCACGACGTGATGGGCCGCAACCTCACCACCATCGCGCTGAAGAGCGAACTCGCCGTCCAGCTCGCCCGGCGCGGGCGCCCGGAGGCGGCCGAGCAGATGGCCGAGGTGCAGAAGATCGCCCAGGAGTCGCAGCGCGAGGTCCGGGACGTCATCCGCGGCTACCGCACCGCCGACCTGCACGCCGAGGCGATCGGCGCCCGCGCGGTGCTGCGCGCCGCCGACGTCCGCTGCGAGATCGACCTCGGCGAGGAGGCCGACCGGCTGCCGCCCCCGGTGCAGTCCGTGCTCGGCTGGGTGATCCGCGAGGCCACCACCAACGTGCTGCGGCACAGCGAGGCCGCCCACTGCCTGATCCGGCTGCGGCAGCAGGACGGCCGGGCGGTCCTGGAGCTGGAGAACGACGGGGTGCCCGCCGCACCGCTCCCCTCCCAGGGCGGCGGCACCGGTCTGCGCGGCCTGCGCGAGCGGCTGGCCGCCCACGACGGCGAGCTGACCGTCCCGACCGCCGCACCCGGTACCTTCCGGATGCTCGCCACCGTCCCGCTCTGACCCCCTGCCGCCGAGGAAGGCCCCGCCGATGACCGACACCGCACCCGTCCGCGTCCTGCTCGCCGACGACGAGCACCTGATCCGCGGTGCGCTGGCCGCGCTGCTCTCGCTGGAGGACGACATCGAGGTGGTCGCCCAGGCCGGTTCCGGCCCGGAGGCGCTGGCGATGGCCCAGGCGCACCGGCCGGACATCGCGGTGCTGGACCTGCAGATGCCCGGCAAGGACGGCATCGAGGTGGCCACCGAGCTGCGCCGGCTGCTGCCGGACTGCCGCTGCATGATCGTCACCGGCCACGGCCGCCCCGGCTATCTGAAGCGGGCGCTGGAGGTCGGGATCCGGGGCTTCCTGCCGAAGACCGTCTCGGCGGCCGACCTTGCCGGCATCATCCGCACCGTGCGCTCCGGCGGCCGGTACGTGGACCCGGAGCTGGCGGCGGACGCGATCAGCGCCGGGGAGACCCCGCTGACCCCGCGCGAGACGGACGTCCTGGAGCTGGCCGCGGACGGCACCCCGATCGCGGAGATCGCCGAACGGGCCGCGCTCTCCCAGGGCACCGTGCGCAACTACCTGTCCTCGGCGGCGACCAAGCTGGGCGCGGAGAACCGGCACGCGGCGGTGCGGATCGCCCGCGAGCACGGGTGGATCTAGGGCCAATGCCAGTGACTTTGTCCTCCGATCCTCGTTGGTTGTGGTGTGGCGAGGGTGGGGCAGGTCAAGTCGCCTGCGGGTGAGCGGTTGTCGGATC
>NZ_JBHWDU010000027.1:0-17247 GCF_042734825.1 Kitasatospora sp. NPDC059648
GCCCCCGCAGCAGGACGGCGGGCGGCAGGGCGCCCCGGGCCCCGGCCGCTCGCCCGAACCGGCCGCGCCGGCGCCCCGGGCCGCGGCACGACGCCCCCAGGGCGGCCCGCTCCCCCGGCCCGAGGCGACGCCGGTCACCCGTCCACTGCGGGAACGCCCGCACACTCCCCCGCCGGCCCGCCCGCGGCCCCGGGACCGCCAGCACACCCCTGCCCCCGGCGGACGGCCCGGCAGCGCGCGGCAGCGGCTGCTGCGGCAACGGCTGGTGGTCTTCGTCACCGTGACGATCGGCGTCGCGCTGGCCATCGCGGCGGCGCAGGGCTGCGAGAACCGGGGCAACCAGGGGGCGCCGGTGGTCGGGCGGACGGCGACGGCGAGCACCGGGCACGGCGGCGAACAGGCACTGGCCGGCAGCTCGGTGGACGTCGCGGCGCAGACCTCGGCCACCCCGCTCCCGGCGGTGGCGCGCGGCACGGCGGACGGGGCGTTGGCGCCCGCGCAGGGGCCTGGGCCCGTGGTGGACTGGCCCAACCGCAGCTACTCCGACGGGACGGGCGGGCCCGCGGTGACGCTGAAGGACGGGCACTCGGTCGGAACCGGGCCGCAGCTCGCGCTGAGCGCGGTGCTGCCGGCCCGGTACAAGGGCCAGCCGGCCGCGGTCGTGGTGCTGCGGCGGGCGGAGGGATCGGCACCGGTCGACCTCGTCCAGCTCTACACCTTCACCGGGGACACCCCGGTCGCCACCACCTCCCGCACCTCCGCCGCCGACCCGCAGGCCACCGCCGGCTGGCGCCTGGACGGCAGCGCGGTCGTCCGGGAGGAACGCGTGGCCACCACCGGCGCCGTCATCTCCACCCGCTACACCGTGCGCGCCGACGGCACCCTCGACGAATCCTGGCCCGGCGCCGGCGCATCCGGCGGCGCCACCCCCAACTCCCCTCCCCCGGCCGCCGCCCCGGCCCCGCCCACCGCCGCATCGACCACCGGCTGAGCCGCACCGGGAGTCGGCGGAGCAGAGCCGACGCCGCTGGGGCGGGGCCGGGAGGTCGGGTGGGGCGGCCGTTCGGTGGGGGTCAGGGAGTGGTGACGGCGTAGAAGGCCACGGCGGCGGCGGCGCCCACGTTGAGGGAGTCGATGCCGTGGGCCATGGGGATGCGGACGGGGTGGTGGGCGGCGGCGATGGCGCGGGGGGTGAGGCCGTCGCCTTCGGCGCCGAGGAGGAGGGCGGTCCTGGGGAGGGTGTGGGGGGCGAGGGTGGCGAGGTCGACGGCGGTTTCGGCGGGGGTGAGGGCGAGGAGGGTGAACCCGGCGTCGCGGACGGTGTCGAGGGCGGCGGGCCAGGGGTCGAGGCGGGCGTAGGGGACCGCGAAGACGGCCCCCATGGAGACCTTGACGGCGCGGCGGTAGAGCGGGTCGGCGCAGTCGGGTGAGAGCAGGACGGCGTCCATGCCGAGGGCGGCGGCGCTGCGGAAGATGGCGCCGAGGTTGGTGTGGTCGACCAGCCCTTCCAGGACGGCGACCCGGCGGGCACCGGTCAGCAGGTCGGCGGCGTCGGGGAGGGGCTTGCGTTCCATCGAGGCGAGGGCGCCGCGGTGGACGTGGTAGCCGGTGACGGCTTCGGCGAGTGCGGGTTCGACCACGTGGACGGGGGCGTCGGCGTCGGCGATGACGTCGGCCATCACATCGAGCCACTTGGCGGTCAGCAGCATCGACCGCATCCGGTAGCCGGCGGAGAGGGCGCGGCGGATGACCTTCTCGCCCTCGGCGATGAACAGGCCCTCGGCGGGTTCGCGGCGGCGGCGCAGTTCGACGTCGGTGAGGCCGGTGTAGTCGGCGAGGCGGGGGTCGGCCGGGTCGGTGATGGTGCTGGGTTCGGACACCCTGCGATCTTGCCAAGCCGGGGCGGGGAAGGCCAAACGGCCCAGGGGACGGGGTGGTCCCGCGCTGGCCGGAGTGCAAATATGACCGTATGGGCCGAAATCCGGGCCGATCCTGGGCTCCGTCGGCCTCTGGTGCCACCGGCGACGCCGGCTCCTTCGGTGGGCGCCCACACGGTCGGCAACAACTGCCACGCGCGAAGCGTCCGCGACCGGCACGGCGCCGGTCGGTGGCCGGGCAGGTGTTCGCGCTCCAGATCCTGGTCGTACTGCTGCTGGTGGCGGGGGCCGCGGTGGCGCTGGTGGTGCAGTCGCACAACGACGCCGACCGCGAGGCGCGCAACCGGTCGGTGGCGGTCGCGCAGACGTTCGCCCACTCGCCGGGCATGGTGGAGGCGCTGCGCTCCCCCGACCCGACCGCGGTCCTGCAGCCGAAGACGCAGTCCGCCCGGGTCGCCTCCGGCGTGGACTTCATCGTGGTGATGAACAACCAGGGCATCCGCTACACCCATCCCAACCCGGCGCTGATCGGCCACAAGTTCGTCGGCACGTACGAGCCCGCGCTGCAGGGCCAGGTCGTGACCCAGCACCTCACCGGCACGCTCGGCCCGCTGGTCCAGACGGTGGTCCCGGTGTACGCGCCGGACGGCTCGGTGGTCGGACTGGTCTCGGCCGGGGTGACCCTGAACAACGTCTCCACCGCGAGCGAGCGGCAGCTGCCGGTGGTCCTGGGCGCCGCGGCGGGCGCAATAGGCCTGGCGACACTGGGCACGGCTCTGATCAGCCGGCGGCTGCGGCGGCAGACGCACGGGCTGGGCCCGGTCGAGATGACCCGGATGTACGAGCACCACGCGGCGGTGCTGCACGCGGTGCGCGAGGGCGTGATGATCGTCGCCGGGGACGGCCGGCTGCTGCTCTGCAACGACGAGGCACGCCGGCTGCTGAACCTGCCGCCGGACGCCGAGGGCCGTCCGGTGACCGGGCTGGGCCTGGACCCGGCCCCGCTGGAGCTGCTGACCGCCGACCGTCCGGTGACGGACGAGGTGGTGCTGGCCGGGGAGCGGCTGCTGGCGGTGAACGTCCGGCTGACCGACCAGGACGGCGGCCCGCCCGGCTGCGTCGCCACGCTGCGCGACTCCACCGAGCTGAGGGCGCTGACCGGCCGGGCCGAGGGCGCGCAGCGCCGGCTGCGGCTGCTGTACGACGCCGGCATGACGGTGGGCAGCACGCTGGACGTCACCCGGACCGCGGAGGAGCTGGCGCAGGTCGCGGTGCCGCGGTTCGCGGACTACGTCACGGTGGACCTCGCGGAGCCGGTGCTGAACGGCGACGAGCCGTCGCGGGACACCTCGTTGGGCCGGATGCGGCGGGCGGCCGTCGTCGGCACCCGGGATGACGGCCCGTTCTACCCGGTGGGCACCGTCCTGGACGTGGTGCCGGCCACCCCGCTGGCGGCGGCGCTGGACAGCGGTGCCCCGGGGCTGGAGCCGCGGCTGGCCGAGGCACGGAGCTGGCGGCAGCAGGACCCGGAACGCTCGGCGCAGCTGCTGGCGTACGGGGTGCACTCACTGGTGCGGGTGCCGCTGCGGGCGCGCGGGGTGCCGCTGGGGGTGGTCCGGTTCTGGCGGGCGGAGCGGCCGGAGCCGTTCGAGTCGGAGGACCTGACGCTGGCGGAGGAGCTGGTGACGCACGCGGCGGTGTGCATCGACAACGCGCGCCGGTACACCCGTGAGCACGCCATGGCGGTGACCCTGCAGCACAGCCTGCTGCCGCGCAGCCTGCCGGAGCAGAACGCGCTGGAGGTGGCGCACCGCTATCTGCCCGCCCAGGCCGGGGTGGGCGGGGACTGGTTCGACGTGATCCCGCTGCCGGGCGCCCGCGTGGCGCTGGTGGTCGGCGACGTGGTCGGCCACGGGCTGCACGCGGCGGCGACGATGGGCAGGCTGCGGACGGCGATCCACAACTTCTCGACGCTCGACCTGCCGCCGGACGAGCTGCTGGGTCACCTGGACGAGCTGGTGAACCGGATCGACCAGGACGAGGCGGGAAGCGGCGAGAGCGGCGGGCTGACCGGGGCGACCTGCCTGTACGCGATCTACGACCCGGTGTCCCGGCGCTGCACGCTGGCCAGCGCGGGGCACCCGCCGCCGGCCGTGGTGGACCCGCAGGGCCGGGTGGCGTTCCCGGAGCTGCCGACCGGGCCGCCGCTGGGCCTGGCGGTGCTGCCGTTCGAGACCGTCGAACTGGAGCTGGCCGAGGGCAGCCGGCTGGTGCTGTACACGGACGGGCTGGTGGAGGACCGCGAGCGGGACATCGACGAGGGGCTGGCGCTCCTGCGGGAGGCCCTCGCCGGGCCGCCCCGAACGCCGGAGCAGACCTGTGCGGACGTGCTCGGGGCGATGCTGCCGGCACATCCGCAGGACGACATCGCGCTGCTGGTCGCGGAGACCAGGGTGCTGGCGCCGGACCGGGTCGCGCAGTGGGACGTGCCCACCGATCCGGCGGCGGTGGGGGCGGTCCGGGCGCAGGCGGCGAACCAGCTCGCCGACTGGGGGCTGGACGAGACCTCGTTCGTCACCGAGCTGATCCTGAGCGAGTTGGTGACCAACGCGATCCGGTACGGCTCCGGGCCGATCCGGGTGCGGCTGCTGCGCGACCGCTCGCTGATCTGCGAGGTGTCGGACGGCAGCAATACCTCGCCCCACCCGCGGTACGCGGCGACGGAGGACGAGGGCGGCCGCGGGCTGTTCCTGGTCGCACAGTTCGCGGACCGCTGGGGGACGCGCTACACGGCGACCGGGAAGGTCATCTGGACGGAGCAGCCGTTGGAGTAGGAGGCCGGACCGGCCGACTTCCCACTCCCGACGACGCCCGCGGTCAGCGCTGGAAGGCCGCGGCCAGTACGTTCACCACGTCGCCGACCACGATGACCGCCGGGGGCTTGACGCCCTCGCTCTCGACCACGGCGGCGACGGTGCCCAGGGTGGCGTCCACCCGGCGCTGGGCGGCCGTGGTGCCCTCCTGGACGACGGCGACCGGGGTGTCGGCCGGGCGGCCGTGCTCGACGAGCTCGGCGGCGATCGCGCCGATCTTGTCCACAGCCATCAGCAGCACCAGGGTGCCGCTCATCCCGGCGACGGCCTGCCAGTTGGTGACCGAGCGCGGGTCGTCCGGGCCGACGTGGCCGGAGACCACGGTGAACTCCTGGGTCAGCCCGCGGTGGGTGACCGGGATGCCGGCCGTCTCCGGGACGCTGATCGAGCTGGAGATGCCGGGCACCACGGTGACCGGGATGCCCGCCTCGGCGCAGGCCAGCAGCTCCTCGCCGCCGCGGCCGAAGACGTACGGGTCGCCGCCCTTGAGCCGGACCACGAACTTCCCGGCCCTGGCGTGCTCGATCAGCGCCTGGTTGATCGCCTCCTGGGCCATCTGGCGGCCGTACGGGATCTTCGAGGCGTCGATCACCTCGACGTGCTCGGGGAGTTCGGCGAGCAGCTCGCGCGGGGCGAGGCGGTCGGCGACCACCACGTCGGCGTCGGCGAGCAGGCGGCGGCCGCGCACGGTGATCAGGTCCGGGTCGCCGGGGCCGCCGCCGACCAGGGCGACGCCGGCGCCGTGCGAGCGGTACGAACGGGTGGCCAGCGAACCGTCCCGCAGGCCGCCGACGATGGCGTCGCGCAGGGCGGCGGAGTGCCGCGGGTCGCCGGTGAGGACGGCCACGGTGGCGCCGGCGTCGCGGCCGCTGGCCGGGGTCCAGGCAGTGGCGGCAGCGGCGTCGTCGCTGCGGGAGCAGAACACCCGCTCGCGCTCGGCCTCGGCGCTGACGGCCGTGTTGACCGCCGGGTCGTCGGTGGCGACCAGGGCGTACCAGGCGCCGGCCAGGTCGCCGTCGGCGTACGGGCGGGCGTGCCAGGTCAGCTCGCCCGCGTCGGCCATGGCCTGGACGGCCGGGGTGGTGGCCGGGGATATCAGGTGCAGCTCGGCGCCGGAGGCGATCAGGGCCGGCAGCCGCCGCTGCGCGACCTGGCCGCCGCCGACCACCACGACGCGGCGGCCGGCCAGCAGCAGGCCGACCGGGTAGGGAGTGCGGCCCTCGGTGCTGGGGTGCGGGGTGGGCGCGGTCATCGGCGGTGCTCCTGATCGGGAGTGAGGGTCTGGGTCAGTGCGGTGGTCACGCCGCCCGGCGGGCCGGGTGACGGTACGCCGCTCCGCGGGCCGGCGCGCCCTCGGGCCGGTCCGCGGAGCGGTGGGCAGGTCGTCAGGCCTTCTCGGTGACCCCGGCGGAGTCGAAGGTGGCTACATCGTGCATCGCGCGGGCCGCGCTCTGCACCAGCGGCAGTGCCAGCAGGGCACCGGTGCCCTCTCCGAGCCGCAGGTCGAGGTCGATCAGCGGACGCAGGCCCAGCTTCGCCAGCGCGGCCTGGTGGCCGGGCTCGGCGGACCGGTGGCCGGCGATGCAGGCGGCCAGCACCTCGGGGGCGATCGCCTTGGCGACCAGTGCGGCCGAACCGGCGATGACGCCGTCCAGCACCACCGGGGTGCGCAGCGAGGCGGCACCCAGCAGGAAGCCGGCGATGGCCGCGTGCTCCAGGCCGCCGACGGCGGCGAGGACGCCGACCGGGTCGTTCGGGTCTGGCTGGTGCAGGGCCAGCGCGGCCCGGATGACCTCGATCTTGCGGGCGTGGGTCTCGTCGTCGATGCCGGTGCCGCGGCCGGTGACCTCGGCCGGGTCGAGGCCGGTGAAAACCGAGATCAGGGCGGCCGAGGCGGTGGTGTTGGCGATGCCCATGTCGCCGGTGACCAGCGCCTTGTTGCCCGCCGCGATCAGGTCGCGGGCGGTCTCGATGCCGACCTCGATGGCCTGGAGGGCCTCCTCGCGGGTCATCGCCGGGCCCTGGGTCATGTCGGCGGTGCCAGGCTTGACCTTGCGCGGCAGCAGCCCGGTGGCGCGGCCCTGCTGGACGGCCTGCGGCAGCTCGGCGGCGACGCCGACGTCCACCACGCAGACCTCGGTGCCGATCTGCTTGGCGAAGGAGTTGATCACCGCTCCCCCGGCCAGGAAGTTGCCGACCATCTGGGCGGTCACCTCCTGCGGCCACGGGCTGACGCCCTGGGCGTGCACGCCGTGGTCACCGGCGAAGATCGCCACGCAGGCGGGCTCCGGGACCGGCGGCGGGCACTTGCGGGACAGGCCGCTCAACTGGGCGGAGATGATCTCCAGCATGCCGAGCGAGCCGGCCGGCTTGGTCATCCGCTTCTGGCGGTCCCAGGCCTCGCCGAGCGCCTTGGCGTCCAGCGGGCGGATGCCGCGCAGGGTCTCGGCGAGCAGGCTCTGCGGCTCCTCGCCGGGCAGGGCGCGGTTGCCGTACTGCTCCTCGTGGACGACCCAGGAGAGCGGGCGCTTCTTGGCCCAGCCCTGCTGCTCCAGCTCCGGCTCGTCCGGGAAGGAGTCGACGAAGCCGACGCACAGGTAGGCGACGACCTCCAGGTGCTCGGGCAGGCCGAGCTCGCGGACCAGCTCCTCGTCGTCGAAGAAGCTCACCCAGCCGACGCCCAGGCCCTCGGCGCGGGCGGCCAGCCAGAGGTTCTCGACGGCCAGGGCGGCCGAGTACGGGGCCATCTGCGGCTGGGTGTGCCGGCCCAGGGTGTGGCGGCCGCCACGGGTGCGGTCGGCGGTGACCACGATGTTCACGGGGGTTTCGAGGATGGCCTCGATCTTGATCTCCCGGAACTGCTTGGCCCGGCCCTTCGGCAGCGAGTCCGCGTACGCCTCGCGCTGGCGCTCGGCCAGGGCGTGCATCCGCTTGCGGGTCTTCGCCGAGCGGATCACCACGAAGTCCCAGGGCTGCGAGTAGCCGACGCTGGGCGCGGTGTGGGCGGCCTCCAGGACGCGGATCAGCACCTCGTGCGGGATCGGGTCCGGGCGGAAGCCGTTGCGGATGTCGCGGCGCTCGCGGATCACCTGGTGGACGGCGTCACGGCCGGCCTCGTCGTAGCCGGGGGCGGCCGGGCCGCGGGGCTCGGCGGGTTCGGCGTGCTCGTCCCCGGCGGCGGGGGCCTCGGACGACTCGACGGATTCGGCGGACTCGACCGGCTCGGCGGACTGCTCGGGCTGCTGGTCGGCGGGCTGCTCGGCCTGGGCCTCGGGCTGCGGCTCCTGGCCGTCGAGGGCCTCGGGCTGGTCGGCGGCCTGCGCGGCGGGCTGCTCCGCGACCGGCTCGGCGGCGGGGGTCTCCTCCTGGACGGCCTGCGGCGCGACGGCGGCGGGCTCGGCCGGCGGCTCCTCGGCGGCGGGCGCTTCGGCGGCCGGGGCCTCGGAAGGCTTCTCCGCGGTCTCCGCGGTCTCCGCGGTCTCGGTCGTGGGCTGCTGCTCGGCCTCCGGGGCGGCGGCGGTCTCGACGGGCTGCGCGGCCCCGCCCTCGGCACCCGTCTCCACGGGCTGCCCGACCGCCTGCTCCGCCACCGGCTCGGCCGGGGCCGCGACGGGCTGCTCGGCCGCCCCGGCCTCCGCCTGCGCCTGCTCGCCCTCGGCGGCGACCGACTCGGCGACGGCCGGCTCGGCGACGGCGGACTCGGCGACGGCGGACTCGGGCTCGGTGGCAACGGGCTCCTGACCGGCGGCCTCGGAGACGGCCTGGCCGGAGGGCATCTCACCGGTGCCGGCGGCGGTCTCGGCGACCGCCTCGACCACGACGGCCTGGGCGGCCTCGACGGCCTCCACGACCTGCTCGGCCGGCGCGGTCTGCTCCGCCGCCTGGACCACCGCGCCCTCCGGGGCCTGCTCGGCGGCCTGCGACGCGTCGGCGGCCGCTATGGGGGCGGGCTGCTCCTGCGTCGCCTCCTCGGTCACCGGGGCCTGCTGGGCCGCCTCGACCTTGGGCAGGCCGTGCGGGGTCGGCGCGGCGAGGAAGGCGGAGATCCGGCGCGGCTGACCGGCCGGAGCGGCACCCTCGGGCTGCTCGACGGGCGCGACACCCTCCGCGGCGACGGCCTCGGCAGCGCCCTCGACGGCGACGCCCCCGGCTGCGGCCGTCTCCACGGCCGTCTCCACGGCGCCGTCAACGGCCACCGTCCCGACCGCGGCGCTCTCCGGCGCGACCGTCTCGGCAACCGGCTCGACGACCGGCTGAGCGGCGGCGTCCGCCGGGACCGGCTCGACCACGACGCCCTGCGCGGCCTCGGGAGCCACGACGGCCTGCGCGGCCTCGGGAGCCGCCACGGCGTGGACGGCTTCCGGCAGCTCGACGACCTCGACCACCTCGATGGCCCCGACCGTCTCGACGCCCATCAGGCCCTCGACCGGCTGCCCGGCCAGCGGCACCTGCTGGTAGCCCTGACCCTGCGGCACCTGGTGCACCTCCGGCCCGCCCTCGACCGTGGTGGCCGCCGGGGGCACCGGCGCGACGGGCGCCATCGGGGCGGCCTGCGGCACGCCCTGCGGCACGGCACCCGGAACCGGCGCGGCGGCCTCACCCATCGGCGGGCGGCCGACGACCGGGATGCCGTGCGCGGGCGTGCCGCCCTGCGACGGGCCGCGGTCGGCCAGCGAACGGACCGGCACCTGACCGGTCATCAGCGAGGGGTCCGGAATCGGCGGACCGGCGTGCAGCGGCCGGCGCGGCGGCTGAGCCTGCGTCATCGGCTGCTGGACCTGCGGCTGCGCCTGGGCGGCCTGGACGTGCTGCTGGCCGTGCTCACCGCCGAGCAGCGGCGGGTCCACCGGCGGCCAGGACGGCTCGACCGGCATGCCCTCCTGCTGCGCGAACGGCGCCTGCTCGGCGCCCCAGGAGCCCTGCGGACCGGGCATCAGCAGGACGTCGTCCTCGTCGTCCAGCCCGTCCGGCTGGTCGACGAAGTGGAAGGCGGGGCGTGCGGCGCCCTGGTCGACGGCCCAGCCCTCGCCCGGGACCGCCTGCGGCGGCACGCCGGGGACGGCGAAGTTCGGCTGACCCTGCGGCGGGATCACACCCGCGCCGGGGGGCATCGCACCGGGCACCGCGCCGGTCGGCGCCGCCTGGTTGGGGATCATGCCGCCGTCGGTCGCGACGCCCTGCAGGGGTGCAACGCCCGCGACGCCCTCCGGTCCGCCGAGCGGGTCGGGCCCGGCGTGCAGGTGCTCCGGCAGTCCCTCACCCGGGACGTGGCCGCCATCGGTCATTGTCAAAGCTCCTTCCAGGCCGCTGCCGCGCCCCTTGGCGACGCGATCACCGACCGCAGCGCCCATCCGCACGGGCCGGACACCTGCACCGACCCGCCCCTCAACCACACGTGGCCGCCGCGCCGTGGCGCTGCGGCCCAAGTCCTTCCGGCGCGCTGCGGCACCCCGGCCCGGGCACCGCCCGCGAGGACGGTGCACCATCTGAAACAACGACAACCCGGAGCAACCGGCACGACCGCACCGGACCCTACGGCATTCTCCAGGTCCGGCACGCGGCCCGTCGAATTGCCCACACTCCGAGCGGAAGCGGGTTGCACCACGTCAAAAAGGTGACAAACCGACCGAATCGGGCAGGGCGCCGACAGCTGCAGCCGCCTGGGACGCCAGACTACCGGCCCGGCGCGGTGACCTCTCGAATCGGTGTCCGGATGCGACCTGGATCACCGCCCGGGCCGCCCACCGGGCCCGGCGCGCACCCGAGGCCTTCACACGATCTGCTCACCCCAGAGCAGCAGGGCGCCGCTCGCGCCCGTGCCGAGCACCAGTCCGCCGCCCTCCTCGGCCGCCCCCAGCGGGGTCGCCTGCAGCAGCGCGCCGTCCGCCCGGTAGCCCGCCCCGGCGATGGCCCGGTGGATCTCCTCCGCCTCGGCGAAGGTGCGGGCCACCGCGACGAAGCGCTCCGGCCTGCGGGCCAGGACGGCCCGCACCACCTCCGGTCCACCGGATTCCACCACCGCCGCGTCCGGCTCGGGCAGGCCGCCCAGCACCTCGGGGCCCTGCCCGTACACGGTCTCCACCTCGACCCCGTACCGGCGGGCGTTGACGGTGAGCCGGGCGCAGGCCGAACGGGACGCCTCGACCGCGACCACCGCGGCGCCGAACCGGGCCGCCTCCACCGCGAGGGCGCCGCTGCCCGCGCCGACCGACCAGACGAGGTCCCCCGGACGTGCACCCAGACGGGCCAGCACCAGGGCGCGCACGTGCGCGGGGAGCGCCTCCGATGCGCCCGGCTCACCCTCTGCGCGCCCGGCGCCCGTGTAGGCGTCGCCGGGGAGCGCCCAGCCGCGTTCCGCGCCGGGGTAGCCGACCGGGCGCCCGGCCAGCCAGCCGGCCGCCTCGCCGACCGCGCCGACCTGGGCGCCGCCGCCGATCACCAGCACCACGTTGGGGTCGCGCCAGACGTGGTCGGCGATCCGGTCGGAGGTCAGGACGGTGACGTCCTCCTCCGGGGTGCCGAGGGCCTCGCAGACCACGAAGGTCCGGTGCACCCCGCGCAGCATCAGGGCGAGTTCGCTCGGACCGGCGCCCGGGGCGGTGAGCACCGCGACCTTGGGGTGGGCCCGGCAGATGTTGGCCGCGCGGCGCAGCCGGCCGCCGTGGGCGCTGACCACCTGGGCGTCCTCCCACGGCATCCCGGCCCGGGCGAAGGCGGTGGCGACGGAGGAGACGGCGGGCAGGACTTCGAGTTCGAGGCCGTACTCGGGGCGGCGCAGGGTGCGCACCACGCCGAAGAAGCCCGGGTCGCCCTCGGCAACCACGACGGCGGCGCCGCGGTGCTCGGCGATCGTGCGGGCGGCCCGCTGGATGTTGCCGAGGGTGATCCGCTCGGCATCCTCCGGCACCGGAAGGGCGTCCAGTTGGTAGGGCGCTCCGGCCACCAGGGTCGCCGCGGCGAGGGCCGCACCGGCGGCCTCGGTCAGCGGCGTACCGTCCCACCCGATGACCGTGATCCGGTCAGCCATCTGCGGCCGTTCTCCCTCGACTCGACGCGGGCGCCCACTGCGCGGCGCCGGTGGAGAGGCTACCGGGTGCGACCGCCCGTAGGCCGACATCTCGCACAGATGTCCGTGCCGGGCGGGTGGCCGGACGGCGGGTCAGTCGCGCAGTACGTAGCGGTGGTCGCCGTGCCAGCCGTCGCGGTGCAGTTCGGGCGACTCCAGGTCCTCCGGGAGCAGGCTCCACAGGATCAGGTCGCTTCGGCTCTCCTCGACGACCTCGCCGGACTCGCCGCGCACTATCCAGGCGCTGCGCAGCACGCCCTCGCTGATCCCGCCGATCTTCTGGGCGACCTGCTGGGCGGCGGTGTTCCCGGCGGCGGTGCGCATCTCCAGGCGCAGGAAGCCGCGGTCCTCGAAGAGCCACTGGGCGACACCGAGGACGGCCTCGGGCGCGTAGCCCTCGCCGCGGGCCCAGGTGGCGGTGACGTAGGAGATCTCGGTGCTGCGCAGCCGCCAGTCGGTGTTGCGCAGTTGGACCAGGCCGACCAGTCGCTGGGTGAGGTGCTCGGTGACGGCGAAGACGATGCCGCGCCCGGCGGCGCGGTGGGCCGGGGCGAGGGTGCGGGCGAGCTCGGCCGCGTAGCCCTCGGTGAAGGGGTGAGGGTGGTCCGTCCAGGCCAGGACGAGGTCGTCGGCCATCATGGTGGCCAGGCCGGGGGCGTCGTCCTCCGCAAGGGGACGCAGCAGCAGCCGTTCGGTGCTGATGGCGGTCTCGGGGAAGCTCGCTGCCATGCCGTCTCTCCTCGCCGGGTCGTGAACACAACACCGTACGCCTCCGGCGCGCTCCGGGTATCAGGCGGTGCGCCGGTCGCACGACGGTACGTCAGAACCCGGTCCGCCGTGGTGTCCCTGGTGCATACTGCCGGACCGGGCCCCCGCCGAACTGCGGCGGGGGCCCGGTCGGGCGCTATGCGGTATGACCGTACGACGATCAGAAGGCCGGGATGACCGAACCCTGGAACGTGTCGGTGATGTACTTCTTGACCTCGTCGGAGTGCAGCAGCTCGGCCAGCTTCTTCACCCGCGGGTCGTTCTCCTTGCCCTTCTTGACGGCGAGGATGTTGGCATAGGGGTTGCCCTCGGCCTTCTCCAGCACCAGGGCGTCGGTGGCCGGCTTCAGGCCGGAGTCGAGCGCGTAGTTGCCGTTGATCACGGCGGCGTCGAGGTCGACGACGGAGCGGGGCAGCTGGGCGGCCTCCAGCTCCTTCCACTTGAAGCCCTTGGGGTTGCCCGTCACGTCCGCCGGGGTGGCGGCGGTGCCGGCGCCCTCCTTGAGGGTGATGAGCTTGTTGTCGGCGAGCAGCTTGAGCGCGCGGCCCTCGTTGGTGGCGTCGTTCGGCAGGCCGACGGTGGCGCCGGACGGCAGGTCGTTGATCGACTTGACCTTCTTGGAGTAGACGCCCAGCGGCTCCAGGTGGACGGTCTCGACCGAGACGATGTCCGTGCCGTTCTTCTTGTTGAAGTCATCCAGGTACGGGACGTGCTGGAAGTAGTTGGCGTCGGCCGAACCGTCCTGCACCGCCGTGTTGGGGGTCACGTAGTCGGTGACCTCCTTGATGTCGAGCTTGAGACCCGCCTTGGCCGCGAGGTTGTCGTTGACGAACTTCAGGATCTGCCCGTGCGGGGTCGGGCTGGCGACGACCTTCAGCGGCGCGTTCGGGTCCGAGGAGGACGAGCCCGAGCTGCCGCAGGCAGCCAGCGACAGGGCGAGGCCGGCGGTGGCGAGGACACTGGTGAACTTCAGAACGTTGCGCACGAAAAGTGCCTTTCTGCGTGATGCGGGGAGCCGCGTCCGGAGGTCGGACGAGGGGGGTCTAGGAGGCGACGACGAGGTCCTCGTCGGGGGCCGGGGCGGTGGCGCGCGGGCGGAGCAGGCGGGTGCGTCCGCCGCCGCGGCCCCGGTTGGCCAGCCGGCGCACGGCGAGGTCGCCGGCCAGCTGGATCACCGTGACGATGATCGCGATCTCGGCCACGATGATCCACATGAAGGTGGTCTCGAAGCGCAGGTAGCCGTAGCGGTAGGCGAGGTCGCCCAGGCCGCCGCCGCCGACCGTGCCGGCCATCGCGGAGTAGCCGATCAGCGCGATGACCGTGGTGGTGACGGAGGCCACGATGCCGGGCAGCGCCTCGGGGACGAGCGTCTTGCGCACCAGCGTCCAGGTGCTGCCGCCCATCGCCTGGACCGCCTCGATCAGACCGCGGTCGACCTCACGGACGGAGGTCTCGACCAGCCGGGCGAAGAAGGGGATCGCACCGACGGTCAGCGGCACGGTCGCGGCCTGCCAGCCGAGGGAGTTGCCGGTCAGCCAACGGGTGAAGGAGATCAGCGCGATCATCAGGATGATGAACGGCAGCGAGCGGGCGAGGTTCACGATCGCGCCCAGCACCTTGTTCACCGGCTGGTTCTGCAGCGCACCGCCCTTGGAGGTCAGCACCAGCAGCACGCCGATGGGCAGTCCGAGCAGGACGGTGCAGACCGTCGCGACCCCGACCATCTGGAAGGTCTCCTGGGTGGCGGGCCACATCAGCTCCTGCATCTGGTCCCAGCTCAGGCCACTCATGCCACCGCTCCGTCCGCCGTACCCATCACGTCCACCTGCAGGCCCTGCTCGCGCAGGTAGCCGATCGGCACCACGTTGTCCTGGTGGCCGCCGGACAGCTCGACCCGCATCCGGCCGACCATCCGGCCCGCGATGGTCTCCACGGCGGCGCCCAGGATGTTGATGTCGATCTGGTAGGTCCGGGCCAGCTGGGAGACGAACGGCTGTGCCGGGGTGTCGCCCTGGAAGGTGATCTCCAGGACGGTGGTCCCGGGGTGGCCGGTGCCGAACTCGCTGAGCGGGAACAGCTCGCGGGCCAGTTCCGAGCCGGGCTCGGCCAGCAGGTCGGTCAGCTCGCCGGACTCCACCACCCGGCCACCGCGCATCAGGGCGGCGGAGTCGCAGACGGACTTGATGACGTCCATCTCGTGGGTGATCAGCAGGACCGTCAGGCCCAGCTGCTGGTTGAGGTCGCGCAGCAGCTTGAGGATCGAGCGGGTGGTCTCCGGGTCGAGCGCCGAGGTGGCCTCGTCGGAGAGGAGCACCTTGGGGTCGCCGGCCAGGGCCCGGGCGATGCCCACCCGCTGCTTCTGGCCGCCCGAGAGCTGGCCGGGGTAGCTGCGGGCCTTGTCGCCGAGGCCGACCAGGTCCAGCAGTTCGGCGGCCTTGCGGCGGCGCTGGGTGCGGTCCAGGCCGATGATCTCCAGCGGCAGTTCGACGTTCTGCTGCACCGTGCGGGAGGACAGCAGGTTGAAGTGCTGGAAGACCATGCCGATCCGGCGGCGCGCCTCCCGCAGCTCCTTGCCGGCCCGGTTCTCGCCGCCGGACAGCGCGGTGAGCTCGACCCCGTCCACGGTGACCGTGCCGGAGGTCGGGCGCTCCAGCATGTTCACGCAGCGGATGAGGGTGGACTTGCCTGCGCCGCTGGTGCCGACGACTCCGTAGACCTCGCCCGGCCGGACGTGCAGGTCGACACCGGCGAGGGCGGTCACCTCGCGGCCTCGGGAACGGTAGACCTTGGTCAGGTCCGTGGTGGTGATCACAGCTGCTTCCGTGGGTCGGGGCGGGCGGCGGTGTCGACCGGCCGACCGGGTTCGGCCGGCGGTGTCCTACGACGCCTCGCCAGGGGGATCCGGAGCCGCTCCCCCTGATCGTGGCCGTGGAACGGCCGGGCCGCGCGACGGCGTGGCCCTGACGAGTCATCGACGGCCGCGGGTTGGCGGGCACGCCGGAGGGGAGGGTTCCGGGAGGAGGGCGCGCTCGCACGGGCGGGAGCGGCACCGGAGTCTCGCTTCGGGGCGCGAGGGGGAGGCACCCTCGACGGGGTGCCCGGGGGCGGTGGCCCTCAGCAGTGACACATTCGACGGCACATGGCACGCTCACCTGCCGGCAGCGTGCCGGTGGGGGTCCAGTTCGTCGTCGCAGTCATGTGAGCCAGTAAAACAGATGACCCGAATCGCACCCAACTGTTCGACGGCGATTGTCCGCATTGCGGACACCAGCCGTTCCGACCTGTGGAGATGCGCCTCGACGCCGCCACCGGGCGTCCGGATGGTGGCGGCGTCGAGGATGCCCGGGGGCGGGGGGCTCGGGCTGGCGGGGCTCGGACGGTCGCGACTCAGGCGGTCGCGGCGAGCGGGGTGGTGGCCGGCTTCTCCAGGTGCACGAAGCTCAGCCGGCTGCTGACCTGCTCGACGGAGGTCTGCCGGTAGCCCTGGCGGGCGTACAGCCGGAGGTTGCCGAGGCTGCGGTGGCCGGTGAACAGCCGGTAGGCCGTCACCGGGCGGCCGCCCTCGGCCATCCGGCGCTCCAGCGCCTCCAGGAGCCGGCCGCCCAGGCCGTGCCGCTGCATCCGGGGGTGGACCACCAGGCGCCCTATCCGGCCGATGCCCTCGGCGTCGACGTGGCCGCGGACGGCGCCCACCACCTCGTCGCCCAGGCGGGCGACCAGGACGTGCTGCTCGGTCAGTTCGGTGCGGAGGCTCTCCAGGCTCTGGGTCAGGGGTTCGATCGCCCAGTCGCCGTACAGCTCAGCCTCGGGCTGGTAGCCCAGGTACTGGAGCTTGAGGATCTGCTCCGCGTCCTCGGCCGCAGCGGCCGAGATGATCACGCTCATGCCCATGTGGAGGGGCCTCCCCAGTCGTCGTGCCCGGCGCGCAGAGGGTGGCGCGCTCACGCTCAGTATCCGAGCGTATGCGCCACCGTCAAGAGTGACGTTCGCCAGCGTGCTACCCGGGTGTCAGGTTCCCTCAACCTTCCGAGGGGCAGACGTGGCAAGGGTCACGCCGCGGTGGGGGCGGGGGCACGGCGGGCCGGAGGGGGCGGGGAGGGCCTGGGGCACCCGGGTGAGGCGGGGCCCGGCGGCTCGGCGAGGGTCACTCACGTCGGAGAGGCGGTCACGCAGGGCGAGGCCGGCGGGGCGTGGTCAGGGGTAGCGCTCGGCGTGGAGGAGGAGGCGCAGGCAGGCCAGGCAGCGGGAGCGGGTGGGCCCGATGGAGCCGCGCGGCATGCCGAGGCGCTCGGACAGTTCCCGGTACGTGGGTGGCGGGTCCTCGGCGAGGGCGGCGATCAGCTGGGGGCAGCGGCCGGGCAGGGCGGCGACGGTCTCGCGGACCACGCGGCGGCGGTGTTCGGCGAGGTAGACGTCCTCGGCGGAGGGGACGGACGGAAGGGGGGTGCACACACCGTGCATGACGGGCCCGGGCGGGGCCGGTTACGGCCGGGCCGGGGCGCGCACGCGGGAGGGGCGCGCCGGTCGGCCCGCCGCGCCCCTCCCCCGCAGCTCCAGGGGTCGGCCCAGGGGCCGTCTCCCCGGGTGCCGCGGGACCCGGAGGAGGCCCCCAAGGGCATCCCGACACCCCCAACAGAAGCCCCCCCCGGTCCCCCGTAAACAC